>NZ_JBEOZN010000094.1:0-40422 GCF_040298085.1 Streptosporangium sp. NPDC001681
CGTGAGGATGATCCTCACGGCCCTCGTCACGCGCGGGCCCTCCGCGGCCCGGCCGGGCGGCTCAGCGGCGGCCCGGCAGCGCGGCGACCTCGGACTCCGGCCGCCAGGTGGGCAGATACTCCCGCAGCCGCAGCACCATGCCCTGGCAGTAGGAGGCGTTGTGCTCCAGGCTGCGCTCGGGCATGAACGGCAGCTTCCGCCCGCGCGGGTGGTCGAGCACCAGCCGGGTGAGGTGCTCCTGGCCGGCCTCCAGGCCGGTCACGTCAAGGTCGATGAGGAGGGCGGCCAGGTCGGCGGGCATGTCGACGACCGAGGCCGTCCTGCCGTGCGGCTCGACGCGCAGCTCGGTGAAGTCGTAGCCCGGCGGCTTGGGCCTGGCCAGGTAGATGTAGGGCCTGGCCAGCAGGTCGAGCTCGAACGCGGCCCGCGCCCCGGCGTCCCGCCACCAGGACTGACCGCGGGCGAAGTCGACGAGCAGCCCGTCGAACTCCTCGCGGTGCGAGTGCAGGACGAGATGCGCGACCATCCCGAAATTATGGAAGTCGTAGTTCCAGAGTTTCTGCACGGAATCGCGGAAGAAACCGGCGACCTCGGTGTCGGTACGGCTCTCGAAATACGTCGCGGCGTCGGTGAAGAAATCCTCCAGCCGCCTTATTCCGGACCTCTCCAGATAATTGGCGAGGTAATACAGGCCGCGTAGGTTGTAGAGCGAGTGGACGGCGTAGTAGAACCAGGTGCCGCGCTCGCACTCCGTGCGGCTTACCCAGTTGGTGCCGACCACCACGTCGGCTTCCGTGACATCACTGGGAACGCGTTCCACCTGCACTCCGAGAAGCTCCCGTTTGGCGTATATCGAGGTGTTGTGCAGCAGGAGTTGCGGATAGACGATGAGCGTGTCGGCACGGAGCCGGCACAGTTCCGCGATTCCCTCCTTGTATGACTCCAGGGTCTCTCCGGGAAGCGGCCAGATCAGCTCGATGTAGGAGCTGATGCGCTTCTCCCTGAGTGTTCTCTGCAACTCGGTGTAGGTCGCGGGCTTGATGTTCGAGCGGTCGACCAACTCCAGGGTCCTGGAGCTCATCGACTGCAGGGAGATGGGCTGGCTGGTCAGCAGTCCTCCCTGCACGAGGATCTCGGTGATCTCGGCCATCCGGTCGGGCTTGTTCTTGGCCGCGGCCATCGAGACCATCACCGGGTAGCCGTTCTCCTCGCTGCACTCCACCAGGTGGCGGGTCAGTTCCACGTCGCGCGGGGCCATGCCCCAGTTGGCGTCCGCGATGAAGATCGACACGAAGTCGTGCTTGCTGATCCAGGTGATGTCGTCGCGGACCCGCTGGTCCTCGAACTTGTGGACCTTGTCGTTGGTCGCCGCGCCCCAGAAGCAGAAACCGCAGCTGAACGGGCATCCGCGATTGGTCTCCAGGATGGCGGTGGTGTACTTGCCCTCCTCGAAGACGCCGGAGGTGAAGGGCGAGGGCACCTCCATCAGGTCGCGCACCCGCTCGGCGGCCTCGGTGGTGACGAGTTCCCCCGACCGCCAGAAGCTGATCCCGTCGACGGCCGAGAAGTCGGGGTCGTCGCCGATCACCTGGCGCAGGTACTGCAGCATCGTCTTCTCGCCCTCGCCGTTGCAGACGACGACGTTCTCCTGTTCGGGGGCGACGTACTCCTCGGCGTGCAGCATGACCTGGGGACCGCCGAGGATGAACCGGGCCGCCGGGAGCCGCTCGTGCAGCGCGGCCAGCACCGCGCGCGCGAATCCGATGTTCCAGATGTAGCAACTGATGGCGTAGACGTCGCTGCGCTTTTCCAGGAGTTCTGCGATCACCTCCTTTCTGTCCGCGGACACCGGGGCGGAGAAGATCTCGAAATCACATCGCGGCCCCACCTCCGGATCGTGCTGTGCGTAAGCCTGCATGTAACCGGAGGCAAGGGGCAGGATGGCCTCGAATGCAGACAGCTCGACGAATGTGACTTTGGTGTTCATGACGCTCGTCCCTGCGTAGTCCGAGTAATCGCTGAAGCCGATCGGATGGAATCCGCTCATGCTTTCACAGGGGGACGGGACGGACAACGCGCGCCAATTGTGGACACCACTCGCGTGTTACGGTTCCGGAAACCTCGATAACCACGGAGGAGAAACCGTATGCCGACTCACGACTACGAGACCGGCCTCGGGACGCTCTCACTCGACGACCGGATCGCGGAGCATCTCGAAAAGACCTTTCAGGACCCCTGGGAAATCCGCAGATTCTCCCATGATTTCCGCAGGAACGGCTACGTCAAACTGCGGAATGTGGTCTCCGAGGAGGTCAAGGATCTCGTCTCGGACGAGGTGGAGCGCCTGCTCGATCTGCACGCGCGCCGGATCGACATCAACCTCAAGGAGACCAGCAACTCCCCGCGGAAGATGAGCACGGTCAGCCAGCAGTCCATCGCCGGCGACAGCTCCCTGATCCCGGAGCTCTACGACTCCCCCGCCCTCAAGGGCTTCCTGGGCCGGCTGGCGAACGAACCCGTCGTCAACTGCCCCTGGGACGAGGAGAAGTACGTCATCATCCGCCAGGAGAAGCAGGGCGACACCCACGGCTGGCACTGGGGCGACTTCAGCTTCACCCTCATCTGGATCCTGGAGGCGCCCAGCAGCGAGTACGGCGGCATGCTCCAGTGCGTTCCGCACACCAACTGGGTGAAGGAGGACCCCCGGGTCCACGACCACCTCATCCGCTACCCGATCAGCACCTACGCCCACCAGAGCGGCGACATCTACTTCCTGCGCTCCGACACGACGCTGCACCGCACGGTCCCGCTGTCGGAGGACCGCACCCGGATCATCCTCAACACCTGCTGGGGCAGCGAGTCCGACGCGAAGAAGGAGCAGTCACACGAGACCATGGAGGCGATGTTCAGCTGAGCTCCGGGACGGTCCGGGCTCGCCGGCCACACCCACCGGCGCTCGGGATCCGAGGAGTCCGGGAGGAGGGGAACGGCCCGGTCCACGACCGGGCCGTCCCGACGCCGGGCTCAGCTCCGCCTGGATGGAGAGGGCACCGGTGACGGCGTCTCCGGTACGACCTGCGCCCGGGGCCGGCCCGGCAGGAGCGGGACGGCGGCCAGGATGACCGCGATCACGGTGACGGTGAACCAGAAGACGCGGTGGAAGCCGGCTGTCGCGTCGTCGGCGGTCTGCAGGATGAGCGTGACGACGGCGACCCCGATCGCGGCGCCGAGCTGGTTGAGCATGTAGAGCACCGAGCTACCCTGCGCCACCATCGGGGCGGGCAGTGTGCGATACAGCGATCCCATCGTGGGGGCGCTGAAGAAGCCCATGCCCAGGCCGATGGTGAGGGCGCCCAGCACGGGCCACACCTCGGGGGTTTCCGCTCCGATCCGGGTGAAGGCCAGCGCGCTGAGGGCGGCCACGAGCGCGCCGCCGCCTGCCAGCCCGCGAGCGCCGAGCCGGTCCGACAGCCGTCCGGCCAGCGGCATGGCGATGGAGCCGCCGAGGCCCACGGGCGCCATCAGCAGCCCGGCGGCGAGCACGCCGTACCCGTGCGCCTGCTGGTAGTACAGCGGCAGCGCGAAGAAGACGGCGAAGTTCGCGAGGCCGCCCAGGCCCATGATGGTGACGCTCGCGGTGAAACCGCGGCCGGCGAACAGTCGCAGGTCGATCAGGGGTGGCGTGCGCCGGGTGCGGAACGCGTGGATCGTGTAGCCGATCAGCAGCGCGGCGCCGGCGGCCAGCGGGCTGAGCGCCTGCCAGGCGGTGAACGTGCCCTGCTCGGCCGTCTGCGACAGGGCCAGGATGAGCGCCGCGAAGCCCGGACCGATCAGGGCCAGGCCGATGACGTCGAGCCGGACCCGCGGCTGCCGCTCGGCCGGCGGGTCGGCGGGCAGCACGCGCAGGGCGAGCAGCAGGGCGATGACGCCGACGGGCACGCTGAGCAGGAACATCCATCGCCACTGCAGTCCCTGGAGGATGGCGCCACCCAGGATCGGCCCGAGGACCGGGCCGAGGGAGAGGACCACGCCCATCAGGCCCATCACGCGTCCCGCGCGATGCGGACCTGCGGCCCGGGCCAGCAGGACCAGCACGAGCGGGTCGAGGAGACCGGCGCCGAGGCCCTGGACGACGCGGAAGACGATCAGGCTGCCGACGTCCCAGGCCAGCCCGGAGGTGAGCGATCCGGCCAGGAACAGCAGGAGGCCGATCAGCCAGAGCCGCCTGCCGCCGAACCGGTCGACGGCCCAGGTGGCGAAGGGGATGGTGGCCGTGACGGCCAGCAGGAAGCCGGTGGAGGCCCAGCCGATCGTACTCAGCGAGGTGTCGAAGGCGGTGGCCAGGGTGTCGGTGGCGACGGCGGCCATCGTGCTGTTGAGGATGCCCAGCAGCCCGCCGAGCAAAATCACGCCGATCAGCCGCAGCAGTGCCGGATCCAGCCGGTCGTCTCGCGGTTCTGTCATGGGTTCTCTCCGCTTCGATCACAACGAACTAGACCAGTGCGACCAAATTAAGAGACCCGTGAGTCTTAGTCAATCTAGTCCAAAAAACCAGACTGGTTAGTCCAATCGGGTGGTTCGGGAAGTATGATGCGGCCTATGAGCGGAATCTCGGCCGAACAGAGCCCCTCCGTCAGCCCCTCCGTCGCACGCGGACGCATCGACAAGCGGCAGGCGATCCTGGATGCCGCGTTCACGGTGTTCGCCCGCCAGGGGTACGCCCAGGCAGGGGTGGACATGATCGCCGCCGAGGCGGGCGTCGCCAAGGCCACCGTGTACAACCACTTCGGCGACAAGGAGACCCTGCTACGCCAGGCGATCACCGCTCAGGCCGACAGGGCGCTGGCCAGGAACCTGGCCGTACTGGAGCGGCTCACCGAGCACGGCGAGCCGCGCGCCATGCTGGAGGAGGTCGGCCACAGCCTGCTCCAGTGCTACTGCGACGATCGTTCCTGGGCACTGCGGCGGCTGCTCTCGGCGGAGCTCAACCAGTTCCCCGACCTGCTCGACATCGTCCAGGGGCGCGCGGCCGAGCGCGTCGCCCAGGCCCTGACCGACCGGCTGGCCCGGCTCACGCTCGCCGGTCGCCTGCACGCGATCGACCCGGCACAGGCGGCCGAACAGTTCAACGCCCTGCTCACCGGCCCGATGGAGGCCCGGTCCCGGCTGGGAACCCGCCAGGTCGGCGACGCCGAACTGCGGGCCGTGGCCCGCGCCGCCGTCCACACGTTCCTGCGGGCCTTCGGCCCCGACGCCCGTTAGGCCCCTGCACCGCGGACCCTGCCGTGGCGAGGATCGGTCAGCCGGGCCGTGCCACCAGGGCCCCGCACGTCCTGCGGATCATGGAAGTGCTCGTACGCCGGCCCTGTTCACGGCCGCCTCGATGCCGTCCAGGAGGACGGCGAGACCGGCCGCGAAGGTCTCCTTCGCCTCCTGTTCCAGGTAGGGCACGCTCTCGTCCTCGGACTGGTAGGCCCCCTCGCTGTCGAGCCAGGTCAGCGTCGGGAACCGCTCGGCGAAGTCCGGCGCGACCTCCTCCAGCAGGGCCGAGCGGGCGTACCACCACTCCTCGTCGGACATCCCGGTCGCCGCCGGGGCCTGGCGCGACTCCGCGACCGTCTGCGCCGCCGCGCGCACGAAGTGGAACAGCACCCCGACAAGACGCCGCAGCGCCCCGGCCGTAAGGCCCGTCTCACGGAGGATGCGCAGCGCCGTCTCCAGCATGACGTACTCGTTGGGGCCCAGCACCGGGCGCGCCTGCGAGACCTGCAGCACCCACGGGTGGCGCAGATAGAACGCCCAGGCCTCCTCGGCCCAGGAGGTCACGGCCGCCCGCCAGCCCGCCCCCAGCTCATAGGAGGTGGGCAACTCGGCCAGGGCCCGGTCGTACATCAGGTCGACCAGCTCGCTCTTACTGGGCACGTAGGTGTAGAGGGCCATGGCGGTGCGGCCGAGCCGTTCACCCACCGCGCGCATGGAGAGCGCGGCCATTCCCTCGGAGTCGGCGACGGCGATGGCCGTATCCACGATCACATCCACGCTCAGACCGGGCTTGGGGCCGGGGCGCCCCTCTTCCGACCTCGGGGTATGCCACAGCAGTGCCATCGAACGGCGCGCGTCGCCCTGTCCGGCGAAGACGACCAACTTGCCACTCCTTACGGCATAAACTAACTTTACCAGGCTATCTCTTTACACCCTAAGGATATCAAGGGAGAAGGTCAGTGTTCCCCTCCAGCCCCACCCCCACCGACGACCACGACACGCGGCACGGCCGGGCCGCCGCGGACAGCCACGACGTGATCGAGGTCCGCGGTGCCAGGGAGAACAACCTGGCCGACGTCTCGCTGGACATTCCCAAGCGCCGGCTCACCGTCTTCACCGGGGTATCCGGCTCCGGAAAGTCCTCCCTCGTCTTCGGCACCATCGCCGCGGAGTCGCAGCGGCTGATCAACGAGACCTACACGGCCTTCGTCCAGTCGTTCATGCCGAGCCTCGGCCGGCCCGACGTCGACGCCCTGCGCAACCTGAGCGCGGCGATCGTCGTCGACCAGGAGCGGATGGGTGCCAACTCCCGCTCCACGGTCGGCACGGCGACCGACGCGCAGACGATGCTGCGGATCGTCTTCAGCCGGATCGGCACCCCGCACGTCGGCACCTCGACCGCGTTCAGCTTCAACAGCGCCGAGGGCATGTGCCCGAAGTGCGAGGGACTCGGCCGGGTGTCGGACGTCGACGTCTCCCAGCTGGTCGACGTCGACCTCTCGCTCAACGAGGGAGCGATCACCGCCCCGAACTTCAATGTGGATTCGTGGTACTGGCAGTCGATAGCCCACTCCGGATTCTTCGACCGCGACGTCAAGCTGAAGGACTACACCCCGGCCCAGTGGGAGGACTTCCTGCACAAACCCGCCACCAAGATCAAGATCGGCACCATGAACACCACCTACGAGGGGCTCCTGGTCAAGGTGCGGCGGCTCTACCTCGCCAAGGACCGCGAGTCCATGCAGCCGCACATCCGGGCGTTCGTGGACCGGGCCGTGACGTTCACCAGCTGCCAGGCGTGCGGTGGCACCAGGCTCAACCCCGCCGCACTGGGCTCGAAGATCAACGGCCGCAACATCGCCGACTGCGCCGCCATGCAGATCAGCGACCTGGCCGACTTCGTCCGGGACATCGAGGACGAGTCGGTACGGCCGCTGATCGCCACCCTGCGCAACACCCTGGACTCGCTGGTCGAGATCGGCCTGGGCTACCTGAGCCTGGACCGCGAATCCGGCACCCTGTCCGGAGGCGAGGCCCAGCGGGTGAAGATGGTCCGGCATCTCGGCTCCAGCCTGACCGACGTCACCTACGTCTTCGACGAGCCCACGGTCGGCCTGCACCCGCACGACATCGAGCGGATGAACGGCCTGCTGCTCCGGCTGCGCGACAAGGGCAACACGGTTCTGGTGGTCGAGCACAAGCCGGAGACGATCGAGATCGCCGACCACGTGGTCGACCTCGGTCCCGGGGCCGGTTCGTCCGGCGGGCGGATCTGCTTCACCGGCGACGTGGCCGGGCTACGCGCGTCGGACTCCCTGACCGGCCGCCACCTGGACCACCGGGCCCGCCTGCGTGAGAAGGTACGGCAGCCCAGCGGGCAGCTGTCCATCACCGGCGCCCGCCTGCACAACCTGAAGGACGTGAGCGTCGACATCCCGCTGGGCGTGCTGACCGTGGTCACCGGCGTCGCCGGCTCGGGCAAGAGCTCGCTGATCCACGGCTCGCTCCCCCGCCGGGACGACGTCGCGGTGGTCGACCAGGCCCCGATCCGGGGGTCGCGCCGCAGCAACCCGGCCACCTACAGCGGGCTGCTCGATGCGATCCGTACCGCCTTCGCCAAGGCCAACGGGGTCAAGGCCGCCCTGTTCAGCGCGAACTCCGAGGGGGCCTGCCAGAACTGCAAGGGCATCGGCCTGGTCTACACCGACCTGGCGATGATGGCCGGGGTGGCGTCGGTGTGCGAGCAGTGCGAGGGGAAGCGGTTCACCCCCGAGGTGCTCACCCACAAGCTGCGCGGCAAGGACATCAGCGAGGTGCTGGCCATGTCGGTGGCCGAGGCCCGCGACTTCTTCGCCTCCGGCCCGGCCCGCGCCGTCCTGGACCGGCTCGCCGACGTGGGCCTGGGCTACCTCGGCCTGGGCCAGCCGCTCACCACCCTGTCCGGCGGCGAGCGGCAGCGGCTCAAGCTGGCCATCCGGATGGCGGAGAAGGCCACCACGTACGTGCTGGACGAGCCGACCACCGGCCTGCACCTGGCGGACGTGGACCAGCTCCTGGCCCTGCTGGACCGGCTGGTCGACGACGGCAACACGGTCATCGTCATCGAGCATCACCAGGCGGTGATGGCCCACGCCGACTGGATCATCGACCTCGGCCCGGGTGCCGGCCACGACGGCGGCCGGGTGGTCTTCACCGGCACTCCTGCGGACCTGGTCTCCACGGGGGACTCGCTCACCGCCCGGCACCTGCGTACCTACCTGGGAGAAGACGGTGCGTAGCGGCTGAACCACACCGTCCACCTCGAGGTACGTACCGCGTGCCGCCGGGTGTGGATGCTCGGCCGCCTCGGCGAAGGTGAGCACGGGTGTGACGCACGCTTCGGTCATCAGTGGTCACGGTGTCGTTCTCCGCACGTTGGTCGGCTCCTTCGGGGCGGCCGTCAGGCTGGTCATGACCAGGTCGGCGAGCTGGCGGTACGCTTCGGCGGCGTCGAGCCCGGTGGTCGCCTGGATCGTTCCGCGCTGGATCGCGCCCATGACCTGGGCCGCGGCGGCCCCCACGAACGACGCGTGAACCGGACGCAGCGCTCCGGCCTGCACTCCCTCGGTCACGAGGGCCTGGACCCGCCGAGCCGCGTACTGAGTGTTCTCCTGGTACACGTCGTTGGCCGGACCGAAGTCGGCCACATCCGCGAAGAACCTGGCCGAGGCCGGCTGAAGTTCCGAGGCGACGGCCTCCAGGTAGATCGCCAGCCGCCTCGCCGGATCATCGAAGGCCGCGACCCGGGCCTCGATATGTTCCGCCGCGGTCTTGAAGAACGAGCGCACGGCCGCGACAACGATCTGCTCCTTGCTTGGCGCCACGGCGTACAAGGTGGTTCTCGAACACCGCAACCGTTCCGCCAGATCTCCGATGTTGAACGAAGAGAATCCCTCGGTCAGGAACAGCTCTCGGAGCTGAACCAGCATCTCCTCGCGGCGCGCGCGGGCCTTCCCTGGAAGTGGCATGACGCCGACCCTATGACAGAGTACCAAATCTGATACTGTGGTACTCATTCTGGTTCCCGGAGGATTGTCCATGCCCGCATCACGTGTCATGCCCACCGGCGAGAGTGCCGACCTGATCAACCTCGTCCGGGACCTCGCCGGCAAGGAACTCGCGCCCCGGGCCGCCCGGGCCGAGGCCGACGAGGAGTTCCCGCGCGAGGTCTTCAGGACCCTCGGCGCGGTCGGCCTCCTCGGTCTCCCCTACTCCGAGGAGTACGGCGGCGGAGGCCAGCCGTACGAGGTGTACCTGCAGGTCCTTGAGGAGATCGCGGCGATCTGGTCGAGCATCGGCGTCGGCGCCAGCGTGCATACCCTGGCGTGCTTCGGGCTCGTCGCCTTCGGCACGGAAGAGCAGCGGCGGGCCTGGCTGCCCGACATGCTCGGCGGCGACCTCCTCGGCGCGTACTGCCTGAGCGAGTCGCACGCGGGCTCTGATCCCGCCGCCATGAGGACCCGCGCCGTCCGGGACGGGGACGACTACGTGCTCGACGGCGCGAAGGCATGGACGACCCACGGTGGGCATGCCGACTTCTACCAGGTGATGGCACGGACCTCCGACGATCGCAAGGGCATCTCCTGCTTCCTGGTCCCGGCCGACGCGGAAGGCCTGAGCGCGGACCCGCCCGAGCGCAAGATGGGCCTGACCGGATCCGCGACCGCCACCATGCGGCTGGACCATGTCCGTGTTCCCGCCTGGCGCAGGATCGGCGAGGAGGGCGATGGCCTCAAGATCGCACTGGCCGGCCTCGACTCCGGCCGGCTGGGAATCGCGGCGGTCGCCACCGGCCTGGCCCAAGGGGCACTCGACCAGGCCGTGGAGTACGCGAAGGAGCGGGAGACCTTCGGAAAACCGATCATCGAGCACCAGGGCCTCGCGTTCCTGCTCGCCGACATGGAGGCGGCCGTCCAGAGTTCCCGCGCGATGACGCTGCACGCCGCGCGTCTGAAGGATCAGGGGCGCCCGTTCAGCCGGGAGGCGTCCATCGCCAAGATGGTCGCCACCGACAACGCCATGAAGGTGACGACCGACGCCGTGCAGGTCCTCGGTGGCTACGGCTACACCCGGGACTTCCCGGTCGAGCGCTACATGCGCGAGGCGAAGGTCATGCAGATCTTCGAGGGGACCAACCAGATCCAGCGCCTGGTCATCGGCCGCGCACTCGCCGGGAACACCGGTGGAACGATCACCACCTACAGCAAGGAGCAGGACTGATGGAAGTACGCCCGGCCCGCGCCGGCGATCACCTATCACGACTGTCTCAACAGTGAAGTGATCCGTATGGACCGCGCCCTCCGGATGGCGCCTCGCTAACGACCGGCCCCATCTGAAGGAACGACCGTGAACAGCGACGCGGTCATCGTCGAAGCAGTTCGCGCGTTGAAGCGATCCATGCCGCCACCAACCGCCGGCCCAGCGCCCGCGCCGTGCGCGATGAGGAACTCAAGGCCCACAACGGCCGAGTCCATCGGGACAACCACGGTGTCCACGGGATCCGGAAGATCTGGCGGCAGTCGCATCGCGAGCACATCATGGTGGCCCGCTACTTGTGGCCGTCTTCGCCGGTGCTCAGCCCGGAGCGGTGGACGATGACGGCCAGTGCCGTGCGGTCCCGGGCATCGAGCTTGGTCAGGATCCGGCTGACGTAGGTGCGTACGGTCGCCGGGCTGATGAAGAGCGCCGCGGCGATCTCGGCGTTGGTGTCTCCGTGACCGACCCGAGTGAGGACGGTCAGTTCTCGCTCGGTCAGGGCGGCCAGTCGCGGGTCTGGTTCTGGCGGTTTCGGAGCTCGGGCGAGGTGTTCCATGACCCGCCGGGCGATCGTGGGCGAGAGGAGGTTTCCGCCCGCCGCGGCCGTGTGCACCGCCTTCCGGAGGTCGTCGGACGGCGTGTCCTTGAGGAGGTAGCCGGCCGCGCCGAGAGTGACGGCCTCGATGATGTCGTCGTCCTCGTCGAACGTGGTGAGGATCAGGACCCGCGAGCCCGCCAGCGAATCGTCGGCGCGGATCGCGGCACTCGCCTCGAGCCCGTCCATGCCGGGCATCCGGATGTCCATCAGCACGATGTCGGGGCGCAGCTCCCGGACGCGGGAGAGCGCGGCGCGGCCGTCGGACGCCTCGCCGACAACGGTGATCTCCGGATCGTTCTCAAGGAGTGTGCGCAGGCCCGCACGTACGAGCTCCTGGTCGTCGACGACGATCACGCTGATCATGACGGTGGCTCCAGCGGGAGGACGGCGCGGACGGTGAATCCCGCGGTTCCGGGTCCGGCTGTCAGGGTGCCGCCAAGCGCCTCGGCTCGCTCGCGCATCCCGGCGATCCCGTGCCCGTGCCCGGTATCGCCGCCCGGGTCCGCACCGTCATCGGTCACCGACACGTGAAGCAGGGTTCCGTCGTCGTACACGGTGACGCGGGCGTGGGTACCGCGCGAGTGCCTGACGATGTTGGTGACCGCCTCCTGAACGATTCGGAACGCCGCGGCGTCGACCGTCGCGGGCAACTGAGCGGTGACGCGCATGTCGATGTCGATGCTGGTTCCCGCGGCCGCGGCCGTTTCACGAAGTGTGTCGATGCTCGACAGCGAGACGACCGATCTCGGGTTCTCAGTCGGTGCACGGAGCAGGGCGACGGTTCTGCGCAGCTCGCTCATCGTGCGCGTGGCGGTGGACCTGATCAGGTCGAGAGCCGCGCGGGTCTGCGTCTCGTCGTGACCGAGCGACTCGCGGGCGACATCGGCGTGCAGGGAGATGACGGAGGTCGTGTGACCGATCGAGTCGTGCAGATCCCGCGCGATGGCCAGGCGTTCGGCGTGAACGCGCGCGTCCGCTTCCTGCTGATACCGCTGGGCGGTGAGCTCGGCGATCCGCCTCGCTCCCGCCTGTGCGGTCCGTCTCGATCTCAGGCCGTCTCCCAGGGCGATCGCCGCGGCCATGAGCAGGATGTGTCCGGCCAGTTCATAGCCGACGACGAACGAGAAATCCTGGCCCTCGACCAGGCGGAAGAACAGCGAGACCGCGACCACGACGGCAGCGGTGACAACGGCATGGACGAGCCGGCCGAACTCGGCCGCCGAGAACAACGCCGCGGCGACCGGGACGGCGACCCCGACAGCCGGATAGCCGGCGGCGTAGTAGGCGAACAGTCCCAGCGCGCTGACGGCGAGCACGATCACCGGGTAACGCCGGCGGGCCGGCATCAGCGCGCCAAGACCTACCGCCCACAGGTACGCGATCGCGTCCGGACCGTGCCGTCCTCCCTGGTCGGCGGAGATCACGACCGACATGGTGAGGCTGACGCCCGCACCGATCAGGGCGTCGACGGCCCAGGCCGGAAGTCCCCTCCGCATCCGCTCATCGACCACGGATCCACCCTAGGTGACTGGTGTTAAGCGGGCCATCTTCAGCATGTGATCGTGCCGGGTGGCCCGCTCAGGTCGGCTCCGTGACGGATCCGGCCGACTCCTCACCCGACGGGAGAAGGGGCATATCGACCAACATCCTCAGGACGGCGTTCCACGCCTTCTATCTGGCTATCTGGGGATCTCGTGCACCACTCCCGTGGAAGCAACCCGGGAAGCATGTCTCGTGCCGCCTTCTGACAGCCCGGGGACGCTCTGATGAGACGCACGTCATACCCGGCTTCCTGTCACACATAGCCCGGGCTACCCGGTCAACCGTGTGCAGGGCCTCGACCATCGCCATCATCAACGCCTGCAACCGCATCAATGTCATCAACCAGCCGCCTTGAGCACTACCAACCTGGCCAGTTCGGCTAGGACCAGATCGCTCAGACACGGCCTAAAACAGACCCCGCCATTCCGCATCGGACCGACGTGGCGAGGCAGAGCGACCCAGCGTGCCCGTGAGGCCCCTTCCCTCTGCTTCGCTGCTGCGACCTGAAGGAGAAGACACATGTCCCAACCTCTCCCGTTCGTCATCGATCCCACCGGTACCGACCGGCACGCTGAATACCAGGCCCTGCGGGCTCGTGGCCCGGCCACCCCCGTGGACATCCTCGGCCTGCGCGCCTGGGCAGTCACCGACCCTGCCCTTCTCAAGGCTCTGCTCACCAGCCCCGATGTCTCCAAGAACGGCCGCGCTCACTACCCGGCCTTTCAGCAGACGATCAGCACGTGGCCGCTCGCCCTGTGGATCGAGGTGCAGAGCATGCTCACCGCATACGGCGCCGACCACCGCAGGTTACGGCGGATGGTCGCCCCCGCCTTCAGTGCACGCCGCATCGCCGAGCTGAAGCCGACCATCCAATCCCTGGTCACCGAGTTGATCGACGCCCTTGCCGCGGTGCCCCCCGGCCAGGTGGTGGACCTGCGCGAGCGACTGGCCTACCCGCTGCCCATCGCCGTGATCGGCCACCTGATGGGTGTACCTGAAGACCAGCGGGACGATTTCCGACAGCTCGTCGACAACGTCTTCAACAGCACGCTCACACCTGAGCAGGCCAAGGCCAACACCGCACGTCTTTTTGAGGCCACCGACCAGTTGATCGCCACCAAGCGCAGCAACCCCGGCGACGACATGACCTCCCTCCTCATCGCGGCACGCGACGAGGAGTCGGACGGCACCGGCTTCACCGATGTTGAACTGCGCGACACGATGATTCTGATGATCAACGCAGGGTACGAAACGACCGTCAACGTCATCGACCAAGCCGTCCTTGCGATGCTGACGTCCCCCGACCTGCTCCACCTCGTCCGCACCGGCGAGGCTACCTGGGAGGACGTGGTAGAGGAAACCCTTCGCGCCGAGCCCGCCATCAAGTACTTGCCGCTGCGCTTCGCCGTGACCGACATCAAGCTGCCTGACGGACAGGTCATCGCCGCGGGGGACCCCATCCTCGCCGCGTATGGGGCCGCCAACCGTCACCCGGACTGGCACGGGCCGGACGCCGACACCGTCGACGTCACGCGCAAGGTGAAGGACCACCTGGCGTTCGGCTACGGCGTGCACTTCTGCCTCGGCGCTCCATTGGCCCGCCTTGAAGTCGCAGAAGCCCTGCGTCAGCTCTTCGAGCGTTTCCCCGCCATGTCACTCGCGATACCGGCCGACACATTGCGGCCGATACCCACCCTCATCAGCAACGGTCACCAGGAACTCCCCGTGCACCTGCGCGTCGTCGAGTAGCACGTCGGGCGCGCCGAGCGGGTCAGTGGGGTGCGGCACCCGGCAAGGGGCGGTCCTCAAGGGCGCCGCGGTCCCGCGGGTGCAGCTGTTCGCCGGAGAGGCCGCTCACCTGACGACCACCACCGGCGGGGCTGGAGGTGAACGTCGACATCCGAGAAGCCGCCGAGATCGGCGGGCTGACAGGCCCGCCGATCGGCCGGGGTGAGCCGCTTAGCCAGGCAGGATCGCATAGGACGACCTGGATCAGGCGGGCGACCACGAATGGGGTGATCAATCGGCCAGATGCCACTGGCCCTGACGAACGACCAGGACGGCGAGCGCATCGGGCAGCAGCCCGGAGTGGTTGTCCGGAGCGAAGCGCACGGGTCCGCTGAAGCCGTCGATCTGGGCGGTCTCGTGTTCTCCGGGTCGGTGCCTCCCGCCTTGTTCACCGCATCCACGATGACCTGGAGCGCGTCCCCCGCGAATGAGGCGAAGCCGGAGAGTACGGTGGTCCGTAGGCGGCCTGTAGGCGTCCACCCACTTCTTCTGGGCCGCGCCCGCCGGCGACCCGAACAGGACAACAGTCGGCGATGCCGATGGAAGGCCGGATCGAACGCCGCAAGGTGCTCGGCGGCACGATGAACGAGTACCGACGAGCCGCGTAACGAACCGGAGAAACCTCAGCTCAGACAGTACATGCGCGTTTGCCCGGCCGCTCGGAGGTGCCGGGTGACTCGTCCTCGGTGGTAGCCGAGGTCCTCGACGCCGTGGTTGGCGCGCCCCCTGGCACGCGGGGTACACCCCTGCGCGGCTCCGCCGCCCCGAAGACCGCGGCCCGTGTCGCCGCTCCTGCATCGCGAATGCCTCAGATAGGATCTTGCGCGCCAAAGGCACCGTGCATCAGTAAACCCAGCGAAGGTGGCACCGTGACAGAGACCACGCCGCTGCGGGGACGGCATCGCGAGCTGGCGGAGCTGGACGCGCTGGTGGACCGTGCCCGCGCCGGTCACAGCGGCGCGCTGGTCGTCTCCGGCGCGGCCGGCGTCGGCAAGACCGCGCTCCTGGACCACATGGCGGCGCGCGCCGCGACCGACGTCCGGGTCGAGCGCATCGTCGCGTCGGAGTCCGAGATGGAGCTGGCCTACGCCGGCCTGCAGCAGTTGTGCGGGCACATGATGAGCTCGGCCGGGCGCCTGCCCGCCCCGCAGCGCGAGGCGATCGAGGCGGCGTTCGGCCTGCGCCAAGCCTCCGCGCCCAGCCCGTTCCTCGTCGGGCTCGCACTGCTCGGGCTGCTCACCGAGGTCGCGGGCGATCGGGCGCTGCTCTGCATCGTCGACGACGCGCAGTGGCTCGACGAGGCATCGGCGCGCGCTGTCGCGTTCGCCGCCCGGCGTCTCGATGTCGAGGGGATCGCCATCGTGCTCGCCATGCGCATGGTCGACGAGGTGTTCGCCGGGCTTCGGCAGACGGTCGTCGAAGGGGTGGGCCACGACGACGCGCGCGAGCTTCTGCGCCTCGCGACCCCCGGCGGCCTCGACCGGCGGGTGCACGACCAGCTGATCGCGGAGGCGCGCGGCAACCCGCTCGCGCTGCGGGAGCTGCCCCGGGCGCTGAGCCCGGCCGAGATCGCCGGCGGGTTCGCGCTCACCGGCGCGATGCCGCTGGAGAACCGCATCGAGCAGAGCCTGGTCGCGCAGCTCGAGCCGCTGCCCGAGTCGGCGCGCCTCCTGTTGCTGCTGGCGGCTGCGGACCCGACCGGAGATCCCGGGCTGCTGTGGCGTGCGAGCGCGGCACTGGGACTGGGCCCGGAGGACTTCGACGCCGCCAGGAACGCCGACGCGCTCGTCGTCGGCACGCGCGTCAGCTTTCGCCATCCGCTCGTGCGGTCGGCGGTCTACCGGGCAGCGTCGCCGGAGGACCGGCGGCGCGTCCACGCCGCACTGGCCGACGTCACCAGCGTCGACCACGACCCGGATCGCCGGGCATGGCATCGAGCCAGCGCGACGCTGCGCCCGGACGAGGAGGTCGCCGCCGACCTCGAGCGGTCCGCGGTGCGTGCGCGGACCCGCGGCGGCGCGGCCGCCGCGGGCGCGTTCCTGGAGCGGGCGGCGGAGCTGACGCCCGCGCCGGTCCGCCGCGGGCAGCGGCTGATCGCGGCAGCCGAGGCCAAGCACGACGCGGGCGCGCCCGCAGCGGCCCTGCACCTGCTCGACACCGCCCGCGACCATCCCCTCACCCCGTTGCAAGAGGCGCTCGTCGCCCGGCTGCGCGCCCGCGCCGGATACGCACTTCGGCGCGACAGTAGTGGGCCGCAGCTCCTCCTCGCCGCGGCGCAGGGCCTCGAAGGGCTCGACCCGGTGCTCGCCCGCGACACCTACATCGAGGCGCTGGCGGCCGCGATTTACGGCGGCCGGCTCGGTGACGCCGAGCAGGTGGCCGCGGTCTCGAACGCGATCCTGGAGGCGACCGCCGGCGAGGAGTCCGACCGTGCGCGGGACCTGATCCTGCGCGGCCAGGTGCTGCTCGCCGCCAAAGGGCAGGAGGCCGCGATCGATACCCTGCGCCGGGCGCAGCGCGCGTTCCTCGAGCAGGCCCCGGACTCGCTCGAGCTGCACTGGATGTGGTTCGCCTCCCGCGCCGCGCAGGACCTCTGGGACGCCCGCGGGCTCCGCGCGCTCGCCGATCGGCAGGTCGAGTTCGCCCGCGCCGAAGGCGTCGTGACGGTGCTGCCGATCGCTCTGAGCCTGCTGATGGTGGCGCAGACGGTCGACGGCGAACTGGACGCGGCCGAAGCCTCCTGCGACGAGATCGACGCCATCAAGGACGTCACCGGCCACCCGCTGCCGCAGTACGGGCGGTTCTTCCTCGCGGCGTACCGAGGGCAGGCCGGCGAGGCGGAGCGCCTGGCGGAGCAGATCCGAGCCGACTCGCACGCGCGGGGCGAAGGCTACGGGCTGAGCGCGGTCAACTTCGGGGAGGCCATCCTCTACAACGGCCTGGGGCGCTTCGCCCAGGCGGTCGCCTGCGGTCGCCGTGAGCTGCCGTACACGCACGAGCTGAGCCACGCGATGCGCACGCTGCTCGAGCTAGTAGAGGCGGCCACCCACACCGGCGAGCGCGAGCTCGCCGAGCAGGCGTTCGAGCAACTGGCGAACGTCACGCGGCCGGTGGGGACCAACTGGGCGCTGGCCGTGCTGGTGATGGCAGAGGCGCAGCTACACGAAGGCGACGAGGCCCAGGCCCTGTTCCGGGATGCGATCGAGCGCTTCGAGCACGAGCAGATTCCGATCATGGTGGGGCGCTGCCGCTTGCTGTACGGGGAGGAGCTGAGCCGCCGGGGCCGGCACGCCGATGCGCGCGAGCAGCTCCTGGCCGCGTACGAGGTGTTGTCGGGTATCGGCTTGAACGGCTTCGCCGAGCGCGCCGCACGCGAGCTGAGCGCGAGCGGCGAGACCTTGCGCGTGCGCGCGCATGGGTCAGCGGCGCAACTCACCGACCAGGAGCTCAATGTGGCGCGCCTCGCGCGCGAAGGACTCACAAACCGGGACATCGGCGCGCGGCTGTTCATCAGCGCGCGCACCGCCGAGTACCACCTGCGCAAGGTCTTCATGAAGCTCGGCATCAGGGGGCGCGCCGAGCTGAAGACCGCGCTCGCCGAGCTCGACCAGGCGGCGCCGGGCACTGGAAAGCCCACGGGTACGGGACCGATGGTCGGGCCCTGACCGCCCCCTTGGGATCCGAATAGGCGCCGCCCTCGCATGACGTTCGCCGCGATCCGGAGGGACGCGCGATCGCAAGGCCTTGGGGTACGGACTCTGGCGCGCAAGTGCGGAGTGCATCGCCGGACAGTGCGCGACCGCCGTGGACGTACAGCACGGCGGGCAGCACCCCGGCGGAGTGTCGGCGGCTGGACGGGACGCTCATGAGCATTGCTCCGGTGGCACGTAGTCGAAGGTCGGTCCGGCCGTGGTGCCGTCCTCGTCGGGCATCAGCATCAAGGCGTCGGCCTGGGCCTTGAGCGCGTACATGGTGCCGACGGCGACCCTGAGCAGTTTCGGGTCGCCGTTGAAGGCCTGCTCCAGCTGGTTCAACAGGGTGCAGTAGGTGCGGTTGAACTCTTCCCGCCCGGGATGGTCGTCCCACGTGATCGGGAAGAACAGGCCAGGGTCCGCATCCTGGCAGGCCGCGCGGGCCGTCCAGCGCAGAGGAGCCGGATCAGGCGGCTTGGTGGCGCTGCCAGTGCTCCTCGAGGGCGGCGGCGACCTGCGCCGGCCGCTGCAGCACCGGCCAGTGGTTGCAATCGAGCTTGATCACGTGTTCCGCCTGGATGGCCCGGGCCAGTTCGTCGGCGAACTCGACCTGACAGGCGGGATCGCGTGCGCCCCAGAACACGAGGCCGGGCGCGGTCGTCTTCGCCAGCTCTGGTTCCCACTCGCTGCCCATCCGCATCGCGGAGCGGTAGAGCTTGAGAATGCTGTCCTTCATCGGCGCGTCCACGTGCCGCACCATCTCCTTGGCCAGGTCGGCGGGCACCTCGAAGCCGGTGATCAGATCGTCGGCGAAGCCCCGCGGCGTCAGCTCGGCCATGAAGCGGTCCCCCTCGACCGGGTCCTGCCAGACCTTGGCCAGCGGATGCCAGACGTACCGAGCGCTGATGGGGCCGTTGCCGCCGGCCCAGGTGCGTACCAGGTCGGGGCGCAGGGACGCGACCCGGGCGGTGAGGATGCAGCCCCAATCGTGGCCGACCAGGTCGACCGGCTCGCCGACCTTCTCCAGACGGCCGATCAGCCAGTCGGCGTACTCCTCCTTGGTGCTGCCGAAGCCGTCCGGGCGTGAAGCGCCGAAGCCCGGCAGGTCCCAGGCTTCCACGTCCGTGCGCGTCAGGTGCCGGCGGACGCCCGCCCAGACGCGGTGGGTGTCAGGGACGCCGTGAATGAGGATCGCGGGCATGGAAGTGTCACTCCTGTGCGTGGTCGGCGGCGTCGAGGATGGTGGAGGTCACGGCGTCGGGCTGCGAGGCGGCGATCGCGTGGGAGGCGCCCGCGGCCTCGCGGGTTCCTCGTGAGCCGGCGCGTTCGGCCATGAAGCGCAGCGCGGCGGCCGGGATGTTGAGGTCGCGCTCGCCGTGGACAAACCAGGACGGTGTGGTGCGCCAGGCGGGCTCGTTCGCCGTCAGGGCGTCGGTCAGCGCCTGCTCGGTGACCGGCCGCTGGGTCGCGGCCATCAGGGCGGCCTCGTCGGCGTCGAGGTCGGCGCAGAACTGGTGGTGGAACTTGTCCTCGACGATGCGGAACTCGTTGCCGCCGGAGGCGACCGGATACGCCTCCAGCGCGCCGGCCAGGGTGCTGCCCTCGAACTTGCCGGACAGCAGGAACGCGTTCTCGCCGGGTTCCGGGGCGAAAGCGGCGACGTAGACCAGGGCGCGCACGTTCGGGTTGCCGGCCGCGGCCTGAGTGATCACCATGCCGCCGTAGGAATGGCCGACCAGGATCGTCGGGCGGTCGATGCCGGCGATCACGTCGCGCACGTAGGTGGCGTCGCCTTCGACGCTGCGCAGCGGGTTGGCCACGGCGACGGCGGTGAGCCGGTTGCTGTGCAGGCGTTGGATGACGCGGTTCCAGCTAGCCGATTCGGCGAAGGCGCCGTGGACTAGGACGATGACAGGCTGTTCTGTGGTCATGAGTGTGCCTTTCCGGTGTTCAGGGCGATTTTGAGGACGTCAATGGCTTGGGCGGTGGCGGCACGCGCGGCGTGGGTGTTGCGGACCGGGTTGAGCATCATGAAGTCGTGCAGGGTGCCGTTGTAGCGGACGCTGGTGGTGGGGACGCCGGCCGCGGTGAGCTTGCGGGCATAAGCCTCGCCCTCGTCACACAGCACGTCGTTCTCGTCGACGATGACGAACGCGGGCGGCAAACCCGCCAGGTCCTCCAGGGTGGCGCGCAGCGGTGAGGCGGTGATCTCGGCGCGCTGGGCGGGGTCGGTGGTGTAGGCGTCCCAGAACCAGGCCATCGCCTTGGCGGTCAGGTACGGGCCTTCGGCGAACTCACGGTAGCTGCCGGTGTCCTGGGCGGCGTCGGTGACCGGGTAGTACAGCGACTGGTGCACGAAGGTCACGTCGGCGCGCCGTTTGGCCAGGATGGTCAGCGCGGCGGTCATGTTGCCGCCGACCGAGTCCCCGGCCACCGCCAGCCGGGAGGCGTCCAGCCCCTCGTCCGCGCCGTGGCGGGTGATCCACTGGGCGCTGGCGTAGGCCTGCTCGATCGCGACCGGGTAGCGGGCTTCGGGCGAGCGGTCGTACTCCACGAAGACCACCGCTGCGCCCGTTCCGACGGCCAGCTCGCGTACCAGCCGGTCGTGGGTGCCCGCGTTGCCCAGCACCCAGCCGCCGCCATGGACGTACAGGACGGCCGGGAGCGGGCCGGACGACGCGGCGGGCTTGACGATCCGTACGCGCACGTCGCCGACCGCGGCCGGGACCGTGATCCACTTCTCGTTCACCTCGGGCTTGGTGACCGGGGCGGCCTGGATGTCGTCCAGCACCTTGCGGGCGCCGTCAGAGCCCAGCTCGTATAGGAAGGGGGGTTTGGCGGTCGCGTCGGCGAGCTCCTGCGCCACCGGCTCCAGGACGTTGTTGTTCATGCGGAATTCTCCGTTTCCATCTCGTTTCTCCGTTCGGACCTTGCGGATCTCCGCGCGCATCGTTCGCGTGGGCCTTCGGAAGGTGGGCGGCCAAGGCCGGCCCGCTCGCCCACTTAGACCGGGCGGC
The DNA here is from genome assembly GCF_040298085.1 of Streptosporangium sp. NPDC001681. Classification (NCBI taxonomy): domain Bacteria; kingdom Bacillati; phylum Actinomycetota; class Actinomycetes; order Streptosporangiales; family Streptosporangiaceae; genus Streptosporangium; species Streptosporangium sp. NPDC001681. The sequence goes on from NZ_JBEOZN010000094.1 coordinate 21,195, forward strand.
CCCCGGATCCGTGACACCGGGAATCGAGAGGAAAGGAGCTGTCACGAACCCGCGCGGTCGCCCGGTCTGAGTGGGCGAGCGGGCCGGCTGGGACGCCCGGCTGAGGGGACCCATGAGGCCGCGCCGTCGTCTGGAGAGGCGGCCAACGGAGGATGGCAGCATGATCGAACAGGATCGGGTGGCGTGGCACGCGCTGCCGGCCGGCGATGTCAGGCTCCAGGCCCCGGAGCAGGGACTGCCGACTCGCCAGGACTTCGCCGCGGACGGCTTCGAGGGCGGCAGCGACATCCTGCCGACCGGCGCCCCTCATGGCGACCGGCACCGCCGCCGTCCTCGCCTGGGTACCGGGGCCCGACCCGGTCGCGGGTCAGGCCGGCGTCGCGGGCACAATGACGCCGGTCACCGCCGGCCAGTGGCTGACCTGCCTGGCCGTCGGCTCGATCATCCTGTGGGCCGGCGAACTCGTCAAAGCCCTGCTCCGCATCCGCGACCGCCGCCAGAGCGCCCCGCGTCGCGTGCCCCTTCCCGCCGACGGCAGGCCACAGAGCCTCAGGCCGTGGCCGCCGTGCCTTCGAGCAGCGTGGTGCTGATCTGTTTGCGGGACACGATGCCGAGCTTCGCGAAGACCTTGCGCAAGTGCCATTCGACGGTGTGCGGGCTGATGAAGAGCTGAGCGCCGATCTCGGGGTTCGTCAGCCCGTCACGGGCCAGGCGCGCTATCTGCGCTTCCTGGGCGGTGAGTGTGGTTCGCGCCTCGGCGGTGCGCTTGCGTACCGTCTCGCCGGTGGCCTGAAGCTCGCGCCGGGCGCGTTCCGCGAACGCCTCGGCCCCCATCTGGCTGAGCATCTCGTAGGCGATGCCCAGTTGCTCGCGTGCGTCGACGCGGCGGTTCTCCCGACGCAGCCACTCGCCGTAGAGCAGTCGGCTACGGGCGAGCGTCACCCGGACCTCGGTGCGGCTGAGCCGGTCGATCGCCTCACGGTACAGAGTCTCGGCGACTGGGCCGTCACTCACCTGGGCACGCGCGCTCGCCGAGGTGCCGAGGGCCCAGTCGGTGCCGCTGGCCTGTGCCATCTCGTCGAGTTGCCGGGCGGCTTCGGCGGCGCGGACCGGCCTTCCGCTCCGGACCGCGGCCTCGACGAGCTCGATCAAGGACCTGATGAACGGGCCTCCGAGCTCCTGCGGGTGCTCGCAGCCTCGCTCGGCCGCGACGTACGCCTCCTCGTAGCGACCGAGGCCGTTGCAGAGCACCGCGTTCGCCCATTGGGTGGCGGTCACCGCCTTGCCTTCCCCTTGAAGGGCCGTGTCTCGCGTGACCGCTTCGATCACCTGACGTGTCGCGGCTTCCCGGCCCCTCCAGGGCTCGAGCACCAGGGCTGCGTACTGGGCGAAGAAGCGGCTGCCCGTCACCTCACCGATCGTCACCGCCTCGGCGAGCAGCGCATCGGCGACGGCAAGTTCGCCGGCGAGGGCCCGATTCGACACGAGCATATGGAGAGCCAACGGCAGCACCGACAGAGCCCCCGTCTCGCGGGCCAGGTCGACCAGCCTCGCCGAGAGCACCGACCAGCTGTCGAAGTCCCAGACGTTATGAGCCATGCGGCACGCGAACGAGAGCCAGCCAAGGCCCTCTTCCCTGGAGACCCCTTCGGTGCGGAAGGCGTCCAGGGCCCGCAGCACCATCGGCACGCCCGCCGAGCAACCCTCAGTGGCCAACACGGCCACGCCGTTCAGGAAAAGATCGTTGCGCTCGGGTGGCGGCCCCGGCGGCGCGGCGAGCGTCGCCTTGGCGACGTCCACCAATTGAGCGCCGCTCGGCAGGCGGCCGGCCGTCATAGCCGCGTTCAGCGCGTCACGGTAGGTCTCGCGGGCCAGCCCGGGGTCCAGCGGCTCGAGTTGCTTGCCGGCTTTGAGCAGCAGCGGCAAAGCGGCGCCGGCACTTGTAGAGGCGAACACGATCTGACCGCGCAACAGGTTGGACTGGGCGAGTTCGCGTTCGTCCAGGGGGCTGAGTTCCGCAGCGTCCAGCAGTTCGAGCGCGGCGTCGAAACCACCGGCCTGGTACTTGGTCAGTGCCGCCGCCAACGCTCTGGCTCCGCGGCGTGCGGAATCGGCGCTCAGCTCGGCCGCACGCTCGAGGAACGCGGCTGCCGCCGCGACCCCGCCGCGCGCCTGCGCCCGATCGGCGGAGCGCTCCAGCTCGACGGCCACCGTCTCGTCCGGGCCGGCCGTCGCGTTCGCCAGATGCCACGCCCGGCGGTCGGGATCAGACCGGGGGTCGGTCGCGTCGGCCAGCGCGCGGTGCACGTTCTGCCGGTCCTGCGGGGCCGCCACCTGGTAGGCCGCCGAGCGCACGAGGGGATGACGAAAACGCACCCTGGTCCCGATGGTGATCAGTCCCGCCGCTTCGGCCGGCGATGCGGCGGCCGCTTCGATTCCCAACCGCACCGCCGCTCGCGTCAGCAAGGTCACATCGCCCACCGGCTCGGCCGCCGCGATGAGCAGCAGCAGCTGCGTCTCGGCCGGTAGCGACCGGACCCGTCGCAGGAAGCTCTGCTCGATCTGGCCGGCCAGCGGCCGCGCGTCGGGCCGCCCGAACCCGCCTGCCAGCTCCGCCGGCGTCAATCCCCGGGGCAGTTCGAGCAGGGCCAGCGGGTTTCCCTGCGTCTCGGCGACGATCCGGTCCCGGACCCGCTCGTCGAGTCGTCCAGGAGTCACCGAGTCCAGCAGGGCGCGGGCATCGCTGTCGCTCAACCGTCCCACTTCGAGCTGCGGCAGCCCCGTCAACTCGGGTTCGAGGTGGGACCCGCGCACCGCGAGCACCAGCCCGATCGGCTCCGCGAGCAGGCGTCGCGCGACGAAGGCGAGGGTCTGCGCGGAGACTCGATCAAGCCATTGGGCGTCATCGACGAGGCAGACCAGCGGTTTTTTTTCGGCCACGTCGGCGAGCAGGTTGAGCACCGCGAGCCCGACCAGGAAGCGGTCCGGTGGAGTCCCTGCGCTCAGGCCGAACGCCGTCCCAAGCGCGTCGCGTTGCGGCTCCGGCAGGCGACCGAGATGATCCAGGAACGGGGCGCACAGCTGGTGCAGGCCGCCGAAGGCCAGCTCCATCTCGGACTCGACGCCCGCCGCCCTTGCTATCCGGTAGCCGGACGCGCTGCTGCGCGCGTAGTCCAGCAGCGCTGTCTTGCCGATGCCGGCCTCGCCGCGCAGGACCAGGACCGAACTGTGGCCGCCCTGCACCGTCGCCACGAGCTGGTCCAGCGTCTCGCACTCGATCTGCCGCCCACGAAGCTGCAACCCGGGACTTCTGCTTGCCATGGGCACCGCCCCCGCCGACCGTTTGCCCGCTGACCGATGACTGCCGAACGTAGGAGGTTACCGGCGCTACGTCTTAGATCGACGGGTAGGCTACCGCTCTGCTGCCAAGCCCGGCAATTTGCCCTTGACACCGGCCGCAGGGTCCGCCGATGCACAGGTCATCGAGCAGGTGGACGGTGAGTGCGGCACCGACTCGTACCCGCCCGCGTTCAGGCTCTTGCCCCCGGGATCCGATGAGGCCGGTCCCACCAATGACGATCTTCATTTCCCTGCCTTCGGCAACGCGCCCGCGGTGCTCGCCGCCACGACCGGAACCACCGTCACGGCGTCGACCGGCTCGGCGGACAGCATGATCGCGGGGACGATGACCGTCAGCCCCTGAATGCGGCACGCCGGCTGTCGGCTGAGGTCCCCAGTGGCGCCGCCGTGGACCTCACTGGGCGAAGCGGCTCGTGCTACGCCCCGGGTACCTACCCACGGGCCCCAGTGGTCCGGACCAGGGTACCGACCAGGCTCTCCCCAGGGCGCGATGAAGGGGCCCAAGAAACGACCGTGATCACAGCGGCATCACCGGATGCCGGGTGCGAACGGAGCCGAGATCGTGACCATGAACCTGTTGGAGTCGCACAGAGACGACGCGGAGCAGATCGATGACCGGTCGATCGGAAGGTGGGACGGAGGCGCTTCGGCGTTCGTCAGCGCCGCGCCCCGGCTCTTCGCGATCGGTCTGCGCGTCCTGCAAGACATGGGCGAGGCCGAGGACGTGGTGCAGGAGACGTGGTTGCGGTGGGCCCGCACCGACCGCTCGGTCGTCATCAGCCCGCCCGCATTCCTCGCACTGACCACCACGAGGCTCGCCATCAATGTCGCCCAGTCCGCCCGCAGGCGCCGCGAGATTTCCGCCGGCCCCTGGCTTCCCGAGACGACGGACCGCTCTGTCAGCCCCGAGATAGCAGCCGAACGACGCGAGGCGGTCGACACCGCGATCCGGCTGCTGCTGGAGAGGCTGACCCCCGCCGAACGAGCGGTCTATCTCCTACGCATAGCCTTCGACTACCCCTACCGCCGGATCTCCGAGATCCTCCACCTGGGCGAAGACCACGCGCGGCAACTCGTGCGACGCGCCCGCGACCATCTCGCCACCGAGCGACGCCACCCGGTGAGCACCACCGCGCACCGGCGCCTCGCACGGACGTTCCTCGCCGCCGCGCAGACCGGCGACCTCGCCGAACTGGAAGAACTGCTCTCCGCCGGCGTCGCCCGCTAGGTCGTCCGGCCGTCAGCGCCGGGCTTCGCCCCGCTCGCGGATCCCCAGCAGCATCCACCGCATCATCGGGTAGTCGGCGAGTTCCATCAACATCGCCGTGAACGGCGTCAACGGTCGCCGCCACTCGTACCCGGATGCAGCGGTATCAGACGCCAGGCTCAGGTCCGGTTCGGTGAGCACGACAGCAGCCATGACGGCTGAACGAAGCTGTCGACGGCGAGAGGTCCACGGCGGGTGTCACAGCTCGAACCGCTGCTCGGTCTCTTCGGGGCCAGGTGACGGCGAGGCCAGTTCGTAGCCGGTAGCCGGCGCCGTCCGCTGTCGCTACGCGGTGGATCGGCAGCAGACGAGATCAGAGTGAGCAGCCTGCGCGGATGATCGACCTGCGGTTGGCGGGTCTTCGTGTTCGCCGATGCCGCGCCGGGCCGTGGTGCGTCCGGCGCGGCGAAGGTAGGTCTGCGCAGGGCCGGTGTCGCTCGCCTACCGGGTCTGGTCGGTCGGGCGGATGAGGATCTCGTTGACCGCGACGTGCTCCGGCTGGGTGACCGCGTACACGACAGCATTGGCGATGTCCTCGGGCTGCAGGGTGCGCATAGAGGTGGCCATCTGCTGCGCGGCGGCCCGCATCGTGGGGTCGGTGATGTGGCTGGCCAGTTCGGTGGCGACGAAGCCGGGCTCGACGACCACAACACGCACGCCCTGGGCGGTGACCTCCTGCCGCAGCGACTCGGAGAAGGCGGTGATGCCGAACTTCGTCGCGGCGTAGACGCCGCTACTGGCCGACGCGACCCGGCCCGAGGTCGAGGAGACCTGCAGGACGGTGCCCTTGCGCTTCAGCAGATGCGGCAACGCCGCGTGAACCATGTACATCGACCCGAGCAGGTTGGTCTCGACCATGCGCGTCCATTCCGTGGTGTCCGCACCCACGATCGGGCCGGCGAGCATCACCCCGGCGTTGTTCACCAGGATGTCCAGGGCGCCGAAGCGCTCGACGGTCTTCGCGACCGCGGCCCGCACCGACTCTTGGTCGGTCACGTCCAGTTCGAGGGCCAGCACCTCGCCGGGCGCCTTGCGCACCAGAGCCTCCAGCCGGTCGGCGCGCCGGGCCCCGACCGCGACACGGGCCCCCTCCACTGAGAGGGCCAGCGCAGTGGCCTCGCCGATACCCGACGACGCTCCAGTGACGAGGACAACCTTTCCATCCAACGTGTTGCTCATGTGCTTCCTTTCCGCAGGGGCTCACAGGTTCCGTCATGCCTCAATAGCTCGGCCGCGCAGAGGACGGGCGAGAAGCGCGGCGGTCCTTGCGCTGGGCGAGCCCTTCGTCGTCCACCAGGGCGAGCATCGGCTTGCCGGGGTCACACAGCAGAGTGACCGTGAAATCGCGATCCCTTTCTGCCCGCCGTGCCGCCTCGTTGCCGCCCAGTCGCCTGCTAAGACCGGACAGCCTCCAGGCTTGTGACAGCTGCCGCCACATTTCTTTTAGACCGCCTGCGCCAGGGCCTTGTCGATCGCGTCCCGCCGCTCATGACCGACAGCAGTAGTTCCTCGCGCGTACCGAAGTGGTACAGCAACGCCGGCTGCGGCACCCGATCAGATCGGCTATCTCCTGGAAGGAGGTTCTGTGGTCTCCATGTTCGGCGAATGCCTCCAGCGCCGTCTGGAGGATCTGCTCGCGCCGTTCCAGGCCCTTGCGCTAGGGCCGCGCATACGTCCGCCAGTCATTTCGCTGATCGTAGGCCGTGCAGGTCAATGGGCGGCCCGGGTGAGTCCGGGCGGCCGCGCGGGGCGGCCGCCCGGTCGTTCCTTCACGCGGGCAGCGTGATCGGGAACCAGGAACGCACATGGCCGGTGTCAGCGTTGCCCTTGGGCGACACACGAGAAGTTCCTGGCCTGGCCGACGTCGCCGTGGCCTTTGTACTTCGGCCACAGCGGGTATTCACACAAGGGGCGTGTGCGGTTCTTTGTGGCGGGGTTGGCGTCGGTCGCCACTGGGTTGACCGGAGGGTTGTTTCGGCTCGTCCAGTCGTCCAGGGCTGTGAGGGAGTCCCAGGCCAGGTCGAAGCGTCCGGTCGCGTGGGCGTAGCCGGGCTGGACGTAATAGCGCACGAAGCGGCGGATCGATGGGCCGTAGCGTTCGGCCATCCGTTCGTAGTAGGCGCTGGTCAATGCTTCTGGGACCAGCATGTCGGTGGTGCCCTGGACGATGATGAGCTTGCCGCCGTGGCGCGCGAAACGGTCGATGTCGGGGTCAGTCGTGTCAAGAAGCCGGGACAGTTCCTTGACGCGCTTCTCGTACTGTCGATAGTCGAAATTCACCAAGGACCCGTCGGCGTCCTGCTCAATGAAATAACGGATTACCGGATCGAAGAGCGTGTAGTAGCCGGCGGCTTCACCGTTTCCCGCGCTGTCGAGCATCAGGGGAGCGAGATCGGCGCCCCGCAAGACGGGATAGGGGCCTATCCCGGTGACTCCGTTCGCCATCGGGAACGCGAACTTGTAGTGGGAGGCCGCTGTCTGCAGGGTTTGGATCTGAGTCTGGGACAGACAGGTGTCCGAGCTGTCGGTTCCACCGGGGCAGCGTAGCGACTCGACGGAGAAGGCATCGTCGCAGCCCCGGACATTGGAGATCACTCCGTCGACGGCACCGTCGAGTTTGTCGCACGTGCCGTACACGGCGTTGGCGACCAGCTGCTGCTTGGCGGGGTTGAGATAGCCGCCGGGACGGCTGTATGCCTGTTTCCATATGTGATACCAGCTGATCACCATCGCCTGGTTCGCAATGGCAGGGTAGTAGGCGATGATCCCGTCGTAATCGTCACCGTATCGCTGGGCGGCGACGAGTGCCTCGTGTCCTCCCTTGGATCCTCCCGTGTAGTACTGTTTATCGGGTTGTTTGCCGTAATACCTCTTCACGATGGTGATGACGGCATCACGGGTGCGTTTGACGCTCTGTCCGGCCCAGTTGGCGAGCGCCTCCTTGTTCAAAGCGAAGGATCCGGTGGGGCTGGTACCCACGGCGCTGCCTCCGTCGCTCCCGAACGTGGCGTAGCCACGGTTGACCGGCGGCTGTCCCTGTGCCGGGTCGGTATTGACGAAGCCGGGGGCCACATCGAGCCCGGTGACGACGATTCCGTTGAAGCCGCTGCCGCCGAACTGCACCGACTTCCTGTTCCAAGAGGTCGGCAGGTTGACCTGGAAGTTGATGTCGGGGGCCGTGGTATCGAGGCTGTGCACCTTGCCCCGGGCCAGGCAGAACTCGGGTCGGCCGCGGGCCGGGTCGGCGCTGTTGAGCGTCGCGGAGTCGACCTCGCCACCGCGGGTGGGCAGGCCGATGTCCGCAGTGTCCACGCGCAGCCCCGTGAGCGACGCGCACCTGGTCGCAGCGTCAGTCACGATCGTCCGCGCGGGGTCTGCGGTCGGGGCGGCGGCGGCCGGGGAGAGACCTTGAAGCATTCCGAGGCATGATGCGGTCAGCGCGATGATGGTGGTTGCGAAGATGTGTCTTTTCATATGTCCTCCGGGGGAGTACGACTTCGCTTCTTCCTGCCTGTGATCGTGATCATCTAAATTTATTTCGTCTTCTGGGGCCGACGTCCCCGATGGAAGGCCGGCTATTGGCGCTTCTGGGGCGAGCCGACGCCCGGCGACGGTCTCACCTCCGGCTCCGCCGCCCTTCGCACTCCATACGGCCCTGCGGCGAGCCAATCGCCTTCGTCCCCTTCTTCCCCTTGGTCCGGATTGTCGAGGGGGCGTGCCGGGCTGCCGGTGCCGTCACCTGCTCGTGTGCGCCGACTTTGATGCCGCGTTGTCACAGATCGGCGTACTGCCCTGTCTTTCAGGCAGGACGGACTCACGGAGCGACAGGAGCGAGAGCTTGCCACCAGCCAACACCACCATCCGAATCCGCATCCGGATGAGCGCTCGTCCCATCGACGAGCCGCACCGCGCGTCGAGCCAGCTGGAGCTCCTGTTCGACCTCACCTTCGTGGTTGCGGTCGCGGTCGTCACCGCCCAGCTCGCGCACGGCATCGCCGACGGTCATGGCCTCGCTGGGCTGGTCCCGTTCCTCCAGGTGTTCTTCGCGATCTGGTGGGCGTGGATGAACTTCACGTGGTTCGCCTCGTCCTACGACACCGACGATGTCGCCTACCGGCTGCTGACCATGGTGCAGATGGCCGGCGTGCTGGTGCTTGCCGCCGGCGTGCCCGCCGCGGCCGGTCGCTCCGATTACGGGATCATCACGCTGGGCTACCTGATCATGAGGATCGGGCTCGTCGCCCAGTGGCTGCGGGCCGGTACCGAAGACCCGGCGAGCCGCCGCACCGCGTTGCGCTACGCCGCCGGCATCGGCCTCGCGCAGGTGGGTTGGTTGCTCTGGTTCGTCCTCGTGGAGACGGGTGCCCTGCCCCCATCCTTCCAGCTGCCGTTCTTCGTCTGTCTGGTCGTCCTGGAACTCGTGGTGCCACGGTGGGCGGAGCGGGCCAGGGCCACCCATTGGCATCCACACCACATCGCCGAGCGCTACGGCCTGTTCACGATCATTCTGCTCGGTGAGAGTGTCCTGGCCGCGAGCAGAGGAGTCGAGGGAGCGCTCGAAGCGGGTGAGATCAGCGGTCCCTCCATCGTGATCGCCGGCTCCGGTCTCGTCCTGTTGTTCGCTCTTTGGTGGCTGTACTTCCTCGTGCAGGCAGGGGAAGGTCTCAGTGACCGCCGTCATCGGTCCTACCTGTGGGGGTACGGTCACTACGGCATCTTCGCGGCCTTGGCGGCCCTCGGCGCCGGGCTCGAAGTGGCGGTGGAGCAGAGCGGGCACGAGGTGGCGGCATCGCCGCCGGCGCTCGGCTACGCGGTCGCCATCCCGGTCGGGGTGTATCTCGCTCTGCTGTGGGCGATTCACGCGCTTGTCGTCGCAGAGCCCGTCATCTTTCCCGCTGCGGCTCTGGGTTGTGCCACCGTCATCTTGTTGCTGCCGCTCGCGACACCCTGGATCGGTGTGGCCGCCGTGGTCGCGATGATCGCGGCCATCTGCGTCGTACTGGTCGCCGTCACGATCTGGACCGCAGCCGTGGGGGCCCGCGCTGGAGCGCGTCGTCATGGCCCGCAATCCCCCATAAGGTAGGCCGCCGTCCTCGGCGGGATACGCGGACGCGGCTGGGCTGTCCACCGTGGCGCGCTCGTACGCCTGCCGGCGCAGCCAGACGTCCTGCACCAGATCCTCGGCTTCGGTGATGCTGCCCAGCATCCGGTACGCGATTCCGAACAGGCGCGGCCGCACACAAGGACAGCCCAGCGGCAGGTAACAGTCCCGGGAGATTTCCCCGGCGGAGCGACCGGCACACACCGGCATGGACGTCACAGATCACACCGCTACCCGGTCTTGCTTCAGGAATTGCTTTCATCGATGCGGCCAAAGGAGCACCATGCACTCGTCAGAGAGACGGATCGCCACATCGGTCCTGGTCATCGGAACGGGAGGAGCCGGGCTGCGGGCCGCCATCGAACTCGCCGAGCGCGGTGTCGACGTCCTCGCGGTGGGCAAACGGCCGAAGGCGGACGCGCACACCTCGCTCGCGGCGGGCGGCATCAACGCGGCGCTCGCCACCATGGACCCCGAGGACACCTGGCAACAGCACGCGGCGGACACCCTCAAAGAGAGCTACCTCCTCGCCAACCCGCAGACCGTACAAATCGTCACCGAGGGAGCCGTGCGAGGCATCGAAGACCTCCAACGCTGGGGCATGCCGTTCGCCCGCGAACAGGACGGGCGAATCTCCCAGCGGTTCTTCGGCGCCCACACCTACCGGCGCACCGCCTACGCCGGGGACTACACCGGACTCGAGATCCAGCGCACCCTGATCGACCGCGCGGCGCAACTGGATGTCCCCATCCTCGACACCGTGTATGTCACGCGCATCCTCGTCCACGACAACGCGGTTTTCGGCGCGTACGGGTTCGGCCTGACCGACGGCAGCCGTTACGTCGTCCATGCCGACGCAGTGATCCTGGCCGCCGGCGGCCACACCCGGATCTGGCGGCGCACCTCCTCCCGGCGTGACGAGAATACCGGCGACGCCTTCCGCCTTGCCGTCCAGGCGGGCTGCCGGATCCGCGACGCCGAGCTGGTGCAGTTCCACCCGTCCGGTCTCATCGCGCCCGAGAACGCGGCCGGCACCCTCGTCTCCGAAGCGGCCCGGGGTGAGGGCGGAATCCTGCGTAACCAGCTCGGCGAGCGGTTCATGTCGCGCTATGACCCGGAACGGATGGAGTTGTCCACGCGTGACCGCGTCTCACTGGCCGCCTACACAGAGATCAAAGAAGGTCGTGGGACCCAGAACGGCGGCGTGTGGCTGGATGTGTCCCATCTGCCGCGCGAGACGATTATGACGCGGTTGCCTCGCGTCTACCAGACGCTGCTGGAGCTGCAGATGCTCGACATCACCAAGGATCCGATCGAGATCGCCCCGACCGCGCACTACTCGATGGGCGGGGTCTGGGTGCGGTCCGAGGACCACAGCACCGGGGTCGACGGCCTGTACGCGATCGGAGAGGCGGCCAGCGGCCTGCACGGCGCCAACCGCCTCGGCGGCAACTCACTCATCGAACTGCTCGTCTTCGGCCGCATCGTCGGGCAGGCAGCGGCCGCGTATTCCGCGGGCCTGGGCGGCCAGCGACGCTCGACCGAAGTGCTCGACGCGGCACGGGCGGAGGTGGATGAGCTCCTCGCGGCCGACGGCCCCGAGAACGTGCGCTCACTGCAGCGCGCCCTCCGCGACATCATGACCGAGTACGCCGGGGTGGTGCGCGATGAGAGCGGCCTGCGGAAAGGCCTGGCCGAACTCGCTGCGGTGGAGGCGCGCATCGCGGACGTCGGCGTGCACCCGGACCTCGCCGGCTTCCAGGACCTGGCCCACGTCTTCGACCTGAAGTCCGCGGCGCTCGCCGCCCGCGCGACGATCGAGACCGGGCTGGAGCGTCGCGAGACCCGCGGCTGCCACAACCGCTCCGACTACCCCGGGCTCGACCCCGCGCTGCAGGTCAACCTCGTGTGGTCCGGTCCCGGTTCGGTGGAGCGGGAGGCCATCCCGCCGATTCCCGGCGAGATCGCGGCGCTCATGCGCGAGGTTTCGACCGTCGGCAAACTCGTTGAGTAGCGATCAACCACCGGTCGCGCTGCTCGAGCCGGTCGCCCCTCTCCCGTTCAAACTGGACGTACCACCGGACGGATGCTCGCCTCTCCCTGAAAGGACGACAAGGATGAGCCCTGTGGTTGTAGAAGTGGACGACTCCGAGGAGGGTCTGCGGGCCGTGGAGTGGGCGGCCGGGGAGGCGGAACGTGTCCTGGCCACCTCGCCGGCGCGGGCGCATGCGGTCGCTCCCGACATCAAGGTGACCACCAGCCTGCCGGAAAGCGCGCGCCCAGTAGCGATCGTCCTGGTCCACCAGTAGACCCCCGGCGCGCCACATGATCGTGTGGTACGCCCGAGATTTTGATCATGAGTGTTGGCGTCATCCGCAGCTGGAGAAAGAATCTCGCGGCAACTGTCACAAGCTCGGAGGCTGCCCGGTCTTAGCTGGTGACCGGTTGGCGACAGATGCCCCGGCAGACAGAAAGGGTTCGCCGTGAAGATCGTGGTAATCGGTGGGACCGGCCTGATCGGGTCGAAGCTGGTGACGAAGCTGGGCGAGCACGGCCACGAGGCGGTGGCTGCGGCGCCGAACACCGGCGTGAACACCCTCACCGGCGAAGGGCTGGCCGAGGTGCTGACAGGCGCGTCGGTGGTGATCGACGTGTCGAACTCCCCCTCCTTCGAGGAGGCCGCCGTACGGGAGTTCTTCGAGACCTCCACCCGCAACCTGCTCGCCGCAGAGGCGGCGGCCGGTGTCGGCCACCACGTCGCGCTGTCGGTGGTGGGCACGGAGCGGCCGCCCGGGAACGCCTACTTCCGGGCGAAGATCGCCCAAGAGCAGCTGATCGAGAAGTCGTCGATCCCGTACTCGATCGTGCACGCCACCCAGTTCTTCGAGTTCGTCCGGAGAATCGCCGACGACGCTACGGACGGCGACAAGGTGCGGATGGCGCCCGTGCTGTTCCAGCCGATCGCGGGCGACGACGTCGCGCAGGCGCTCGGCAGGGTCTCGGTGGGGACGCCGTTGAACGGCAGGGGCGAGATCGCCGGGCCCGAGCAGTACCGGATGGACGAGTTCTTCCGCGACGCGCTGGCCTCCTGGGGCGACCCGCGCGAGGTGGTCACCGACCCGCACGCGCACTACTTCGGAGCCGAACTGCTCGAGCGGTCGCTGGTGCCGGAGGACAGCGCCACCCTCGGCACGATCAGTTACCGCGACTGGTCCGCCCGGAACGCGGCCGGCATGTAGCACGCCCGGCCCGAAGTCCCCATAGGCACGAAAGGCAACTTCCATGTCCGACAGCAACCGGGACCCGCCGGGCCCAAGCCGAGATAGACCGCGTAGCAGACGGCTCTGACCATGCTGTAGGAGGCCGGACCGCTGCTCGTCGGTGCCGGGTTCGAGCCCCTCGAGCAGATGTCGCGGTCGCAACGTGCCGTGGGGGTGGCGGCGGTCGTCGAGACCCGCCGCCGGGCCCACTCCGCCTACACGCCGGCGGCCCGCCGGGGTGAGCGCTTCACCCACCTGTTCGCCTCCGGCCAGATCACCGTGTGGCTGATCCACGCGGCCAGCCGGTCCGCCGGACATCCACTCAAGCCACGCATGGAGGAAAGATGAGCGCTCCGAACGGCGAGGGCGACGTTCTGTACGAGCTCAAGGCCGAAGTCGAGGTCGAACTGATCGTGGTCGAGGCGAGCCATCCGGAGGAAGAGATGCGATTGCCGGTCACCGACTGGCTGTTCGATCCGACGGACGTCGAGCGCGAGAAGATCGGCCTGCGGGGTCTGCGCGACGCGGTCGAGGTGCTGGAAGACGACTCCCGGCCCGGCGGTCACGTTGCCTGACATGCGGATCCACACGCTCGACAGCCTGCGTGAGCACCTGCAGTGGGCGATCGAGTTGGAACACGCGACCTTGCCGCCGTACCTGTGCGCGCTGTACTCGCTGGACCCGGAGCGCAACCCGGAAGCAGTCGAAGTGGTGAGCAGCGTCTTCGCCGAGGAGATGCTGCACCTGGCGCTGGCCGTGAACCTGCTCAACGCCATCGGCGGCCGCCCGCGACTGGACACGCCGCGGATGCTCCCGCCGCACCCCCGGCCCCTTCCCCATGGCGACCGCTCCTTGGAGCTGTCGCTGGTCCCCTTCGGCGCGGAAGCACTCGAGATGTTCCTGCGGATCGAACAGCCGGCACCGCCCGGCGCGCCGGCGGAGGACGACGACTACGAGACGATCGGCCAGTTCTACGCCGCGATCGAACAGGGACTGCGCCACCTATGCGACCGGCTCGGCGAGCGGAAGGTCTTCAGCGGCGATCCGGCCCGCCAGGTGAACGCCGCGCACTTCCGCCACACCGCCGGGCGGCTGATCGCGGTAGACGGACTGAAGTCCGCGCTCGCGGCGCTGGAGGAGATCGTCGAGCAGGGCGAGGGCACCGCCCACGGCGAAGTCTGGGACGGTGACCAGGACGTCTTCCACCCCGATCGGGACGAGGTGGCGCACTACTATCGGTTCCAGGAGCTCAAGCTTGGCCGACGCTACCGGCGGGGCGACACCCCGCAGTCCGGGCCCACCGGCGAGGCGATCTGGGTGGATCCGGCGGGCGTACTCCCGATGCGGCGCAACCCGCGACCGGCCGACCCGGGCAGCGCCATCCGCATCGCCCAGGACGAGTTCAACCACACCTATTGCGCCATCCTGCATCTGCTGGAGCAGGCGTTCAACGGCAGCCCGAAGCTGCTCGCGGTCGCCACCAGCACCATGTACGCGCTCAAGGCCCAAGCCAGGGCCCTGATGCGGATGCCCGACGGCGAGGGCACCACGGCCGGCCCCACCTTCGAATATGTCCCACCCGAACAACGCCGGTGGAGCGCCGGTGACCGGAAGCGGATCGTCGTCCTGCGCGACGGCCCGTACATCGTGTACGGCAGCATCCCGCTCCGCCGCAAACGCAAGATCGTCTCCTCGGAGAACAACGCGCTGACCTGGAAGACCGGCGAGCCCCTGGAAACCGAGGACACCTATGCGCTGTGCCGCTGCGGCCACTCGGGCTCCAAGCCGTTCTGCGACGGCACCCACGCCCTGATCGGGTTCGACGGCACGGAGAGCCCGGTCATGCGGCCGTACAAGGAACTGCAGCACGTGCACGACGGAGTGGGCATCTCGGCCCAGCGAGTGGGAGAGCTGTGCATCCATGCCGCCTTCTGCCTCGGCCGCACCAGGCCGATCGCCGCGATGCTCGCCGACACCGGCGACAGCGACGTACGCGCCAACATCATGGGCCGTATGGACCACTGCCCCTCCGGCTCCTACAGCTACGCCCTGCAGCGCGGCGGCGACACGATCGAGCCCGACCTTCCGCAGGCCATCTCGGTCCTGGAGGAGGAGGATGGACTGGCCAGCGCCCTGTGGGTCACCGGAGGAGTGCCGGTCCTGCGAGCGGACGGCCGGCCGCTGGAGAGCCGCAACAGGATGACGCTGTGCCGCTGCGGCCATTCCGGCAACAAACCGCTGTGCGACGGAACCCACCGAGAGATCGGCTTCCGCGAGGAAGCATCGGACCACGAAGGCGACCATCGGCCTACCACGAGCAAAGAAAGCACGCCATGAACAGGAACATCCTGGAGCCGGCGGCGCAGGAGCCCGCCGACGCGACCGCCAATCCCCCCTTCCTGTGCGAGCTGGGGCCCGACGGCGCCCGCAAGGTCGGTGATTTCGAAGACGCCGGCGTCCCCACACTGCCGGAAGCGGTTGTGGACGGTCGGCCAGGCGCCGAACTCCTTCGGCATCTCCCGCCACTGCTCGTCCGTCTTGAACCGCCAGATCGCGCCCTCGAACTGCTGTCGCAGCCGCTCGGGGTACGGGCCGAACCTGCCGATTGGCAGGTAAGGCTCGATGAACTCCCGCTCCTTGTCCGTCGGTTGGACCCGCGTCGCACAAGACGGCCTACCGGATCAGGCCCCGCCACACGGGCGAATCCCACAGATTGATCAATCCGATACGCACCCTAGGGCGCCCCTCGGCGGCTCCGCGGCCCGCGTGAAGCGACACCGGGGGTCGCCTCTGGACGTACCGGCATCGAGATCGGATACGGATGTGCCGCGCCCATGGCGCTCCCTAGCGTGCAGCCATGACCCATCAGCACACCCCACCACCTCGGCCGCCCGCCCCGAGACGCCCGGTTCTCGGGCTGCCCATGATCGCGGTAATCGGGCTCGCTCTTCTCGCGGCGCCCCGGGTCGTGCTTCACGACCTGGACGTCATCCACGAGGGCACCTTCGTGAACGCCCTGTTCGTCTTCGTACCACCGATGATCTGGATCGGGGTCGCCCTCTGGAAACGAGTGCCCAGCCCCTTCCTCACCCTGCTCGTCGTGGGCCTGTTCTATGGCGTCCTCCTTGCCGCGGGACACCAGTTGCTCTGGGACGCCGGCTTCGGCGGCAACCCGCCCGCACTCGGCGGGAACCTGAGCGATCTCAACCCGGCGACGCAGTCCGTCATCCTGCGACTGTTCGCCGCGATCAGCAGTCTCTTCACCGGCGTCATCGTTGGAGCGATCACCGGCCTGATCGCCTGGGGACTCAGCAGAGTCATTCCTTCAACTTCCAGGGCGTCCTGAGTACCTGCTTCTCCGCGTTCGGGCAGCGGCGCGGGTTTCGCGAGCATCTGGCCGGGCTGCTGCTACCGCGTGAGCGCGACAAGACGCCGACCTGCCTGGCCGGGGCCGAGCCCGTGTGCTGGGCATTGAGAGGTTCCTTGCCTGGCTGTTCGGCTAGCGCCGTCTCCCCGTCCGGTATTAATGCAAGGGCAGCCACCTCTCGCCTTCCTCGGCCTCTCCGCCGCGCTGACCTGCTACAAGAAACCCGCCAAGCTCACCACGTGAGGCATCGTCCAGGGAAGTGGCTCGGGCCTGGTGGGCGGTGCGCCAGCCGGAGGGGATGCGGTAAGGGCCCATCCACGGTTCGAGGGGGACGCCCCAGCTATTCAGCGCGAAGGAGACCTTGTGGTACTCGCCGATCAGGGTGACGAGTTCGATCAGTTCACGTTCGCCGTAGGTTTCCGACAGGGTCTCCCAGGTGTGGTCGGAAACCACTGACTCGGTGTGCAGTTCGTCCACAGCGGTCAGCACCGCCCGCTCGTGCCGGGTCCATGGTCCGAGGGAGATGTCCCGGGAAATCAGGTCGATCTCCTCTCGGGTGAGGCCGACGCCGAGAGCGACAAGGTAGTGGTGATTCCACTGGTAGATCGCCGAACACGCCCACGCGCCGCGCAAGATCGCCAATTCGCGGTGGCGTGGCGGTAGGACGCCGTCGATCACGCCACGGGCGAGGGGCACGCTCTCCTTGTACAGCTTGGTGTGCCGTACAAAGGTGGTGAGAATGTTCGGGATGTTCACACGGTGCAGCTCGAAGATCGAGTTCTCCCCTTCGATGAGGCCCAACGCGTCCAGTGTTTCCTGGTCACGCTCACCGGGGGCGACGGGTGCGATCCGCGGCCGTCGGCGGATGCCCTCGGCGATCTCGGCGGCGGTGGTCAGGACGCCGGTGACCGTGCGGTCGGTGCTGTCGCCCAGGGACTTGTAGACGGTGGCCAAGGTGATCGCCAGGTTCTCCCGGCAGTCCCACTGGTCCCAGCGGCCGAGCGGCAGTTCGGCGGCGGCCTCCTCGACCGGCATTCCCTTGCGGTAGCGCACCTCCGCCTCGCTGTGCAGGTGCTCGAGATAGTCCCGCAGATCGATGATCCCGGTGATGTCGGTGACCGGCCCGTACCCGGGAACCACTACAGTCGGCCGTAGCGCCGCGAGCTGGACGCAAGCCGCACGCCACAGCTCGATCGAGCCCGACCACGACGCGGGATGCACACCGTTGACGACAGCGGCACCTGTGATCAGCACCGCCTCGTCAGGAAGCCACACGATCGTGTCAGCGGTGCTGTAGGCGCGCCCGATGTCCTGAACCTCGACAAGTGTGTGGCCGAGTTTGAGGTCGGCCGCACCGCTGAAGGTTTGATCAGGTGTTAATCGCCGAGCCGCGATTCCGTGTGTGCGCTGGGATCTCCCGAGATAGGCATCGAGTGGAGAACCCCGCTCCACCTCGACGGCGTCGAGCAGAGGGCACCTGGCGAGTGCCGTCGCCGTCTCCACCGAGGTGAGTGTCGTGGCGTAGTCCGGGATGTGCTGCCCGGAGTCGGTGTCGGTGAGCACCACCACCTTCGCCGCGCCATCGCCGTAACTGAGCAGCTGTCTCGTGGCGTCCGCGCTGTCGAGAGTGCCGACGAGCATACCCCCGCTCATGTCACCCCGCACGTACGTCGCGTTGCGAGTGGTTCCGTCATAGGCGATCCACACGGACTCGCTCAGGTGCTCGTAGTACATGTCCACCTACCTCTCACTGCCTTTTGTTCAACACCATGTGTTCGAGCCAGTCCGCCACGCGGCCACCGGTCTCCACGATGTGCTGCTCGAGCATCGACAGATGGTCGCCGGGGCCGTCGATGACGTCGGTCATCCCGGGCAGCGTCGATCGCCAAGCGTCGTCGTGTACGGTGCCCAGCGGCACAGACGCGCGCACCAGCAGCGATGGCACGCGCGTCGGCCGAGGACGCCACGACGACAACAGGTCCAAATACCAAGCGGTGGCCGACAAGCGGATCCAGTCGAGCCCGTCGACCACCGATTCCCGGGCATGCAACGCCGGCCACAGCCTGGGCCGCAACACCTCAGTGGCTTTCGAGTCGAGCAAGTGGGTATCCAGCAGGACAACCGCGTCGACGGCAAGGCCACGATCGTCAAGCCAGGCGGCGACCTCGTGGGCGAGCAACCCGCCCGAAGATGTTCCAAGCAGGACAAGCGGACCCGCCACGGTGCGGTCCACGACCGCGGCCGCCAGTTGCTCGATCAACACGGTCCGGGAGCTGGGCAACAGCTCGCCGTCGGTGAACCCGCCAGGCGTGACCACGCTGACATCCCACTGGCCGCCAAGAGCGGTGGCCAGACCATGGTAGACATGCTCGCCGGTGGTGGGAACGATGGGCGCGACACAGACCAGCTGACGCCCGGTTCCACTGTCCCTCAACGGTGTCAGACGGAGGGCCGGCGGCTCGGCCGACTTCTCGCGCACTTCGGCCACCCCGCGCAGCAATGCGTCCGCCTGGTCCAGCAAACCAGCGTCGACCGACTGCCGGTGCAGGTGCGCGATGACGTCCGGCGGGCTCTGTGACGCGCTTGGCGCAGTGTCCACCGCGACCCCGCGGACGAACAGCTCGGCCGCCGAAAGCAGCACCCGGTCCATGCCACCCTCGTCACGGCGCAACGTCCCGGCCACCACCGCGGTGACCCCCGCCGCGTCCACCGCCTGCTCGATCCCCAGCATCAGCAGCGGATGCGGGCCGACCTCGACGAACGCCCGATACCGCTCCTCCAGCAACCGCTCGATGGCCGGCGCGAACTCCACCGTCCGCCGCACGTTCTCATACCAGTAGCCGGCATCCAGCTCCGTGCCCTCCAACCACTGC
>NZ_JBEOZN010000095.1:0-40137 GCF_040298085.1 Streptosporangium sp. NPDC001681
CCACCACACCACAACCCTCTTTCCCTCCCCGCCGCTCTTCCGATCGGGGCCTTGCACCCCACGCTGCATATTATGATCTCTGGGGGGGGCCCCGGCGCTTGGCCGCGCCGGAGCCCCCTCGGCCCAGTAGTCGGTCAGGGCCGGGTCAGTTATGCAGGACCCGCCGGCGGAGGAGCCGGCGTGTCGGTCCCGGTTTCCTGAGCTTGACGGGGCCGGAGTCGGCGGCGGGCGGCGGGCGGCGCCGACGACCCGGACGAGCACGCCGCGAGTACGACGAACACCGCGAGGAGCACGCGGACCTGCCTCATTGCAGTCACCGACTTCCGTCTCCGGGGGAACACGCTGGTGGTCGTGCCTGCGGTCGGACCGCCGGGGCGGCCCGTCATCGCAGAGCGACGACGACCTCGTCGCCCTCGACCGTGAACGTCGTGTCCAATCCCGCGCCCGCGGTGACCTCCTCGATGTACTCGAGGACCTGCCTGAAGCCCTTGTCGTCGCGGCCCTGGACGACGGGCTGAGCCCGCTTGTTGATCACGACCGGTCGGAACGACACTCGGGCGACCCTTTTGTCGACAATGTCGACCTGGCCGATCATGGACAGCACCTGGTCCGGCGAGATCGTGTACGGGTGGTACCACTCGTCGTACTCGGTCGGTTCCAGGATCGACTGGTGGCTGCCGATGAGGTGGTCGAACTCGGCGTTGCGGGCCCGGGCCTCCTCGATGAGCCGGCGTGGGTTGTCGAAGCAGAAGTTGCCGAGGCTGTGGAAGATCGGCTTGCCGGCGTAGACCTCGATCGCCTTGATGACGTGCGGGCCGTGGCCGATGACGATGTCGGCGCCGGCGTCGATGGCGGCGCGCGCCACGTCGTACTCGTAGTCCGGGATGACGCCCTTGACCAGGTGGATGCCCCAGTGGAACGACACCGCGAGCACGTCGCAGCGCTGCTTGGCGGCCCGGATGTCAGCGGTCATGGCGGCCAGGTCGTCCTTCACCGGGAACGTCAGCACCCGCGGTGCCGTCCCGGGCTGGTAGTCGACCTGCTCGTAGTGGGTGTGCGCGCGCATCGGCGCCACCCCGACCCGCGACGGCCCGGCCTCGTAGTTGGGCCGCAGCAGCGAGCAGTAGGCGAGGAACCCGACGGACGTGCCGTCGCGCTCGATGAAGGCCGGCGTGCGCGCCTCGGCGTTGTCCGCCCCGGCGCCGACGACGGCGAACCCCTCCCCGCGCAGCGCCCCGATCGTCTCCAGCAGCACGTCGGGCCCCAGGTCCATGGCGTGGTTGCTGGCGCAGGAGATGACGTCGTAGTTGCCCAGCTTCAGCGCCGCGACGTTCTCCGGCCGGGTGATCTCCGTCCAGCCGACGGCGGGAATCGTGTCCTCGGTGGTGCTGTAGAGGCGCTCGTTCTGGGCGAACACGACGTCGTAGCCGGCCAGCACGGGCCCGGCGAACGCGTAGCCGCTCTCGGGCTCGCGGCGGAAGGCAGCAGTGTCGCCGACGGCCGCGAGCCGCACGGTGGACTTCTCGGTCACAGGTCTCGTTCCTCCTCTTGGTTGATCCTCACCGGAACACCACCGGCGCGCCGAGGTACCCCTCACGGAGCACCGCGACGACGCGTTCGGGCTCTCCGGCGAGCTCGAACGTGGTGAACCGGCGCAGCAGGGCGGACAGCAGCGCGGCGGCTTCCTTGCGGGCGTAGGCCGCGCCGATGCACACGTGGGTGCCGAACCCGAACGAGGCGTGCTGGCGCCGCGGCACGGTCACGTCGAACACGTCCGGGTCTGCGAACACCTCCTCGTCGCGGTTGGCGGAGTCGTAGGCGAGGTAGACCCGCTGCCCGGGCCGCAGCGCGACACCGCGGATCTCGGTGGGGCGCACCACGGTGCGGACGAACCCGCGGGCCGGGGTGATCCACCGCAGCGCCTCCTCGACGGCCCGGTCGACGAGCCCGGGGTCGGCGCGCAGCGCGGCGAGCTGGTCGGGACGGCGGGCCAGCTCCACGACCATGCCCGACAGCAGCGACCGGGTGGTGTCGTTGCCGGCGCCGAGCACGGTCTGCAGGAACGTCACGACGTTGGCCTCGGTGACGACGGTGCCGCCGTCGCGGGGCGCCACCAGCAGCGAGGTCAGGTCGTCGCCGGGGTGGGCGCGCTTGCGGCGCATCTGCTCGCGCAGGTAGTCGCCCAGCGGCGCGAACTGCGCGTAGACCTCCTGCAGCTCGCCCGGGCGCAGCGGGTAGGACAGCCGCTCCATCCCGTCGCTCCACCGCCGGACGTCGTCGACGTCGGTGGCGGGCAGCCCGAGCAGGTCGAGCATGACCAGGATCGGCATCCGTGCCGCCAGCGGCACCCAGTCGACGACCGCGCCCGGCTCGACGCGGTCCACGACGGACACGGCGATGTCGCGGATCCGGGCCTCGCGGGCGGCGACGGCGCGGGCGGTGAACGCGGGCGCCAGCACCTTGCGCAGCTCGGTGTGCCGGGGCGGGTCGGTGTAGGCGAGGAACTCCCCGCCGTCGGCGAACATGCCGCTCGCCGGCGGCTGGCCGGCCGCGTTGTCGAGCCGGATGCCGTGCGCGACCGAGAAGTCCTCGGGGTGACGCGAGGCGTGCCGGACGTCGTCGTAGCGACTGAGGACCCAGGTGTCCAGCGGCGTGTGGTGGTGCACCGGGTCCTCCCGGCGCAGCCGCGCGAACACCTCCGCGGCCTCGTAGGTGTGAAAGTGCGGGTCGTTGAGCCGGACGGCCTCGTCCAGCGTGCGCAGCGCGGCGGTCACCGTCGTCACCGGACCGGTGTGGCGGACGCGTCGCTGATCAGCTCGGTGTCGACGAGCTTGTCCAGCGGGATGTTCTGGTCGTAGGCCAGCTGGCCGCGGGACCGGAAGAACGTCTGCATCTCGTCGATCGCCTGCGCCGACAGCGGCAGCCCGGGCGCGAACGTCGGGGCCGGGCACTGCTTGATGACGTCCTCCGGGATGTTGGTCAGCTTCGACAGCAGCGTGACCATGGCCGGGTCGGCGAGGTAGTCGCCCTGCAGGTCGTTGGTGACGGCCCGGTTCATGGCCCGCACGAACGCCGCCCCGGCCTGCCGGTTGTCCTTGGTCAGAGTCGGGCCGACGACGAAGGCGCCGCCGCTGACCTGGTAGGCCTTCGACATGTCGCCGATGATCTTGACCTGCTTCTGCGCCAGCAGATTGGCCAGCGACGGGTAGAACCCGAGCATCGCGTCGACCTGGCCGTTGGCCAGCGCCACCGGGGCGTCGGCGAACCCGAGCTTGATGAGCTCGAGGTCGGCGAGGGTGATCCCGTGCTCGCGCAGCATCGTGTCGACCTGCCACACCGCCGACACCGTGTCGCCGCCCGGGATCGCGACCTTCTTGCCCTTCAGCTCCGCCGGGTTCCGCATCGGCGAGTCGGCCGGCACGACCATCTCGATCTGGGCCCGCCCGTCGGCCGACGACGTGCCGCCGGAGCCGATCATGGGGGTGTTCATGCCGTTCGCGATGCCGTTGAAGTAGCTGGCGGACAGGCTGCCGAAGTAGCCGTCCATCTGCCCGGCGGCGGTGATCGTCTGCGCATCGGCGCCGCTGGCCGAGACGAACTCGACGTCGAGCCCCTCGTCTTTGAAGTAGCCGCGCTCGGCCGCCACCAGCAGCGGCGCGCTGGTCAGTGAGAACGCCGTCCCGACCTTCAGATGCAGCGGCGGCCCGCCCGGGGCCGGGGCCTGCGTGTCACCGCCCCCGCCCGAGCCGCACGCCGCGACGCCCGCCACGAGCAGGGCGCCGCACGCGACGCCCACAAGCCGCCACAGGGTATGCTTCCTCATTGCAACCTCCGTTTTCCTGGAGCCGCAGCACCGGGCGGGTCACGGCCGCCCGGCTGGCAACCGGCTATGCCCTCGCGGGCAGATCCCACTCGACGTCGAGCCCGGTCGCGATCCGGCCCTCCAGCCGGGACAGGCTGGCGCCGATGCAATGGTGCGACGTGTGACCGAATGTGAAGTGCAGCCGGGCCTTGTCGCGGCCCGGGCAGAACGCGTCGGGGTCGTCGAACACGGCGGGGTCGAACTCGGCGCGCAGCGTGGCCTTGTCACCGACGGTGGCGGACATGGTGCTCCTTCCGGCGAGCCGGCCACGCGCCGCACCCGGTCGGGGTGCGGTGCGGGCGGTGCGGTGCCGGTCAGCCCGGCACGCGGTCGGCCCCGACCGCCTGGTCATGGATCGCGCGACGGAACGCGTTGAACTCCGCCGCGCCGGCCGGGACGACCGCGGGCTCGCGCGCGCACGCCTCGCCCCACAGGTGCGACGGCGTCATCTCGTGGGCGTCGACGTCGAGCGTCGCCTCCAGCAGGTCCATCGTCGTTCCGGACAACTCTGCCATCGCCGCCTCCTCGTTGAACCGTCCCGATCGCCTCGACCGCGGACGCCACCGCGACCGACCGCCGCAGCATAAGCAGGGTCGCCGACAACGGTCAACACTAAAGTTGAGGAAGTGCATGTCTACGGCTGGCAGCCGTCCAAATTCAGCCAACGTGACCGTTGAGCGCCGTGCCGGTGCCGGATAAGGTCGGGGCATGGACACCCCGACGGTCCTCGTCGCCGACGCGGACGACGGCGTCACGCTGCTGACCCTCAACCGGCCCGGCGAGCTCAACGCCTGGACCTACGAGCTGGAGGCCGAGCTGTTCGGCGCCCTCGACGCGGCCGCCGCCGCGCCCGAGGTACGCGTCGTCGTGCTCACCGGCGCCGGCCGCGGGTTCTGCGCCGGGGCGTCGATGGAGCTGCTGCGCCGCCGTCAACACGTACGAGCCCGGGATGCTCGACCTGACCGACCCGGCCAAGCACATCGAGGCGATGGACGCGCTCGACATCGACGTTCAGGTGCTGATCTCCACGTTCTACATCGGCATGGAGCTGGACAACCCGCTTGAGGAGGCAGCGCTCGCGCGCGGCTACAACCGGTGGATGGCGGAGAGCCTCCGCGTCCACACCGCCCGCCTGCCGTGGATCGTGCGGCCGCCGCTGCGCATGCTCGAGCGGGCGATAGAGGAACTCCTGGGCTCTAAAGGTGGTCGCAACACCTAACCCTGAGGGGTGTCGCCATGACCGAGGCGCGTCGGACCCGATCCTCTCCCCCTGTTGCCGGCCCACGGCCGGCCCAGCTCCGTGGTCGAGTGGCGGCACGTGCTCGACCCACTGACCGATCCTGCTCAGCCTGGTGGGGACCGGAAGTGCGCGTGGGTCCGAGAGCCCTGACGATCGCGCCTTCGCCGACCGCACCAGGGCGTGGCGTGCGCACGAGTACGGGCACGCCGCGCTGCAGGCGACGAAGCCGCAGACCCTGGCCTACGGCCAGGCCGGTAGGCCAGGGTCTGCGGCCTGGCCTACCGGCGGGGCGGCGTAGCGGCGCATCCTGCCCGCTACGCCGCCGTGTCACGGCGCCGAGCTCAGCGCCCCTCCCAGGCCTCCTTTACCCGGCGCAGGGCGTCGATGTGCTCGTCAACGTCGGTCTTGCGCACAGGGTCCCCGGCCTCCGTCCACTGCACTGGATACGTCGCCGTCCGCAGGTTCAGGTGCGTCGCCCCGAGTTCGGCCCACGCCGCGACCTCGTCGAGCAACGCCTCGGGCTCACGGGGGCCCTGGTAGATCGTACCGACCAGGGTCATCCCGTCCCGACGCCCGAGTTCGTCGACGCGGTCCCAGAACCGCTTCGTGCGATCCACCGACTCGGCCGCCGTGTGGGTCAGGAACCAACCGTCCCCCCGGCTCGCGGCCCGTTCCATCGCGGGATCCGAGTCGCCACCGATGATCAGCGGAATGGGCCGTTGGACCGGCATCGGGCACAGGCCCACGGCATCGAGTGTGTCGAACCGCCCCTGGAAGGTGACGGTCTCCTCGGTCCACAGCCGACGCAGCACGTCGATCTGCTCGTCCATCCGCCGGCCGCGGGAGCGGAAGTCGGCGCCCATGGCTGCGAACTCGGCATCGTTCCAGCCGACGCCGATACCCAGTCGCACGCGCCCGCCGCTGAGCACGTCTGCGACCGAGGCCTGCTTGGCGATCAGCGCCGTCTGCCGCTGAGGTGCGATCAGGATGCCGCTGGTGAGCGTGATCGAATGGGTCAGCCCGGCCAGAAAACCCATCGCGATCAAGGGCTCGAGGAAGGGGTTGCGGTGGCTGTAGATCGGCTTGCCGGTCTCGAGCGTGTTCGGGTTGAGCGGGCGCCACTCAGTGCGAACCTCGGCGTTGACGCCGACGACGTGTTCGGGGATGAACAGCTCCCCGAACCCGATCTCCTCCAGTCCCTTCGCCCACTCGGCAAGGACGAGCGGATCGGTGCCGAGGTCCTGGGTCGGGTAGGTCGCGCCAAAGGTGAGTGTCTCAGCCATGGTCGGCCACCAGCGACGCGAACCGGGCGCTCGGGAAGGCGATGCACAATGCCTCGGTGCCTGGATCGCCAGTGACCCGCACCGTCTCCCCAAGGTCGGACCAGACGACGGTGTGCCGACCGAAACGCCCGTCCCCGACGGCGATTTCACCGTCGTTCGTGAACAGGCAGTACGTGCGGTCAGCCGGCATCTCGAAGTCGACAGCGGCGTCCCACCGGATCTTGGTGATCGTAAGGTCACGCTCGGTGAATCGGCCGAGCACCTTCGTGGAGAGGCCGTCTCCGTCGCTGACGTACTCGAAGGCATCCGGGTTCATCAGGATGGGATCCGGATAGCGGGGAGCCGGGATCGCGGACGCCGCGGGGCGCCGGTACACGTGCTCCCAGATGGCGTTGAGCGCGTCCTTCGTCTGCGATTCGCCGTTCTCGTCCGTGTAGACGTACTTGCCGTCGCTGAAGACGCCCTTCTCCTTCAGCTCCGCGTACGCCTTGTCGTGCGCAGTGCGGGAGACCCAGGCGTCGCTCCACTGGATCTGGAAGATCGACGCCCCGTCGATCCGTTCCGGCCCGTAGTATGCCCCGGCCGGGAAGTAGGCGATCCAGCCCTCCTCGGTCACCTGGCCGCGACCGAAGTCCTGGACGCCGGTCATGGAGATCCGGATCTGCTCAAAGTCGTGCCGGTGGCGCGGAGCGGTGAACACGTTCTCTCCGCCCACGTAGTTGTAGCAGTCGGCGGCGTACCCGACGCCGGGCAGGACTTCCCCCTCCCGGACGTACTTGTTCTGCACGTCACCGACGCGCGCGTTCGCGACGACGGTCTTCCAATCCATCTCGTCGGTCGGGATGATCTCCATCCGGTCCGCACCTCTTCTCTTCGATCCTTCGGACATCTGCTGGCTGGAGCCGGGGGTCTAGGCGCAGGCGGTCGCGGCGAGCCCCGGACGTTGTGGCCAAAACCTCGCGGTGTGAGCGGCAGTGGTACGCGTGCACTCCCGTCGATGATCCGAGCCGATGACATCGGCGCGGGACAGTTGGTCGATGTTGGCAGCCAGTGCGTTGCGGATCTTCAACCTGCCCTGCCCGGGCCCGATACCGATCTCGGCGGCATAGATCTCGCCGGCCTCGTCGGGATTCCGCTGGATCGCTGCTGGGCCTCGTTCAGCCCGGCCAGGATGCCTTCGATTGCACGCGGGTTGTTCTTCACGTAGTCCATCCGCGCGGAGAGGACCGTCGCCTGGAACTCCGGGAGGTGGTCCGCCGCCGAGGCGATCAGCTTGAACTTCGACGGGTCCTTCGCGATCGCCGACGAGGTCGCGCCGGCGAGATCGACGTCACCGCCCTCCAGCAGTGCGACTCCCTCACCGAGACCGCCTGCACCGACCCGCTCCGTGGCACCACCCTGGCCCGCGACAATGTCGCCGGCCTTGCCTCCATGCTCCTCGAAGAAGCCCTTCCGCCGTCCGAGGAGCCACGCGATGACATCGGGCTCTGTCGGCGCGCCGACCGTCACCCGGACCTGCCGGTCATCCTGACCACCATGCGCACTCAGGGTGAGAACAACGAACGCCGGCACTGCCGTCCGTCCCTCCTGCTTCGTGACCGCCGCCGTCAGACGATGGACCCATCGGCCTTCGACACGCTCCACGCCGCCGTCCAGCCCCCGTCGACCACCAGCGTCTGCCCGGTGATCATCGCCGCAGCCGGCGACAGCAGGAACAGGATCGGCAGGCCGACCTCGCGAGGGTCCGCCGGCCGGCCGAGCAGGATGCGCTCGCGAACCTCCGCGGCGAAGTGTGGCCGCGCGGCCAGCGACATCCGGACCGGATCGGTGAGGGTCACCCCCGGGGCCAGCGCGTTGACCCGGATGCCCGCCCGGCCCCACTCGGTGGCGAGGGACCGGGTCAGGTTGAGCAGGCCCGCCTTCGCGGCGCTGTAGGGGGCCCGCCCGTGGCTGCCGAGGATCCCGGCCTGGCTGGCCACGTTCACGATCGCGCCGCCCGTGCCCTGCTCGAGCATCCGTTTCGCGGCGTAGACGCTCGTCCAGTACGCCGCCTTGAGGTTGACCGACAGGATCCGGTCGACCTCGTCCTCGGTGTAGTCCACGGCGTCGCGCCGCACGTCCCACCCCACGTTGTTGACCAAGCCGTCGATCCGCCCGCACGCCGCCACCGCCTCCTCGACCAGCGTGCGGGCCCCGTCGGTCGTGGCGAGGTCGGCCACGACCGTCACGGCCTCCCCACCGGCCTCCTCGATCTCGGCCTGCAAGGCGTCGAGGTCGGAGCGGGTCCGGCTGACTGCGACGACGGTCGCGGACGATGCCGCGAGGTCGAGCGCGAGAGCGCGGCCGATGCCACGCCCTGCACCCGTGACGATCACGACCTGGCCTGCGACGTCGAACTCCGGTAACCCGGCCACATGTCCACCGAACTCTCGTGCGGAAGGGGCGTCGATCAGTACGGGACCCGCTCGGTGGCCCCCGGCTCCTGCTTGAAGCGCACCACGGTGTCGACCCACCGGTAGACCAGGTCGTCCCTGAACTCCAGCAGGCTGAGCCCCCAGAACGTCAGCTCGGTGCCGTCGGCGGTGTGACCCACGTGGGTGTACTGCATCAGCCCGTGGCCCTCCTCGGCCAGCGCGGCGACTCGCTCCAGCGTGATCTTCCGGTCCGGCTGCAGGGCGAGCTGGCGCTCCTCCATGCCCATCAGGCCGGCGAGATCCACCGTCCGACCCTCCGGGTACGCCGCACTGGGCCGCTCGACAAGCGTTCCCTCGGGGTGCAGCACGACCTTCGCGTAGCCGACCCCCTTGTTGTACTCCTCGGCGAACCAGTGGATCAGTTCCTCGACCGGCCTGGTGTTCATAGGTGCCTCCTCAGGCATCGTGGTTCGAGTGGTTCGAGTGGTTCGAGTGGTTCGAGTGGTTCGAGTGGTTCGAGTGGTTCGGGTGGTTCGGCCGACGACGTCAGTCGTCGACGCGGATCCAGACCGCCTTGGTGTTGAGGTACTCGTGGAGCACGTGGCCGCTGAGCTCATTGCCGTACCCGCTCGTTTTCAGCCCACCGAACGGCATAGAGGGATCGACCTGACCCCAGGTGTTGACATAGACGTTCCCCGCCTGCAGCGCATCGATCATCTTGTGCGCCCGCCCGACGTCCCGGGTCCACACCCCGGCCGCGAGCCCGTACTCGGTCGCGTTGGCGCGCCGGATCACCTCGTCGACGGTGTCGAAGGGCAGGACCGACGCCACCGGGCCGAAGATCTCCTCCCGGGCGATCCGCATCTCGTCGCGCACGTCTGCGAACACAGTCGGAGCAACGAAGTTCCCCTTCGCGAGCTCACCGTCCTCGACCCGGTGCCCACCGGCCACGACGCGGGCACCCTCCGCGGGACCGGACTCGAGGTAGCCGGCCACCCGGTCGAGCTGGGCTCGAGACACAATCGGCCCGATCTCGGTGTCCGGGTCGAGCGCGTCGCCCACCTTCAAGCGGGCGGCCTCCTCGGCGAAGCGGGAAACGAACTCCTCGTAGACCGGGCGCTGGACGAAGATCCGGCTGCCGGCGCTACAGACCTGCCCATTGTTGGCGAAGATCCCCATCGCGGCACCCGGAATGGCGACATCAAGATCGGCGTCGGCGAACACGATGTCCGGCGACTTGCCGCCGAGCTCGACGTGCACCCGCTTCATGTTGACCGCCGACGCCCGGATGATCTCGCGCCCGGTGGCCGTCGAACCGGTGAAGCCGATCTTGTTCACGTCGGGGTGAGCGGCCAGCCGGGCACCCGCGGTCTCCCCGTAGCCGGTCACCACGTTGACGACGCCCGGTGGCAGGTCGAGCTCCTGGAGCAGCTCGCCCAGTCGCAGCGGGGTGAGCGGGGCCTCCTCCGCCGGTTTCAACACTATCGTGCACCCGGTCGCGAGTACCGGTGCGATCTTCCACACCGGCGCGGCCAGCGGCGAGTTCCACGGGATGATCGCTCCAACGACGCCGACCGGCTCGCGCAGCGTGAGGCTGTGCAGTGGCGTCGACAGCGAGTTCTGCACCGTCTCGCCGTGCAGCTTCGTCGCCCAGCCCGCGAAGTACCGGATCGTCTCGACCGGGTTCCCGGGCTTCACGCCCCCGCGGGTGGTCCCCATCTGCCAGCTGTACGGGACGCCCATGTCAATGACGTTGAGCAGAGCGAGCTCGTCGATGTGCTTCTCGACCAGCTCCGCGAACCTCAGCAGGATGTTCTGCCGCTGGACGGGGGTGAACCGGCGCCACGGCCCCTCCAGCGCCCGGCGCGCCGCGGCCACTGCCAGGTCGATGTCCTCCGCGTCGCCCTCCGCGACGGAGGCGATGACGGCACCGGTGGACGGATTGATCGTGTCGAAGGTCTTCTCCGAGACGGCGGGGACCCATCGCCCGTCGATGAGCAACCGCCGCGGGGCGCCGCCAAGCTCCGCGATCACCGATTCGACGTCCATGTCACACTTTCCCTCCGTCGCGGAACCGGGCGGCGCAAGCACCGGCCCGGCGGGCTACAGATCCCGGGCCATGCTAACCGCGGGTCGACCCAGTTTTCAACTCTTGCGTTGACTCAATTGCACGGTCGGACTCACGAGACGACGACCGCCTTGGTCTCGGCGGCGTCGCGCATCCGGCGCGGCGCCGTCGCCGTGTCGGCGAGGTCGAAGGTCCCCGGACCGGCGAGCGCGGACCAGTCGAAGCGGTGCCCGAAACGCTCGAGGAAGGCCGGCGCTACGTCCGTCCCACGCCCCCGGTGAACTCCCGGACCAGGCATGTTCGCCCCGCCGCGTCGGGGTGCAGGTCGATCGAGACGACGGTGTTCGAGAATGCATGTGTCGCGGGCGGGGTGAGGGCGTGGACGAGACCGGCTACGGCGCCGCGACGATCTCGTAGTCCTCGAGCCCGGCGCTCTGCGCCCGCGTCCAGTACTCGACGTTGCGGAAGGGCGAAACGAAGACGAGCCGGCCGCGCGAGTTGCGGAAGAAGGTTTCCGTCCCGGGGTGGGTCCACACGGTCGTGGCGCTGGTCCGGTCGACGAGCTCCGCGTACTCGTCGAAGACGTCCTTCCGGACGTCGATCGCCCGGATATCGAGGTCGAACATGCACGTGAGCAGCCGGCCGACATAGCGCATCTGCACCTCCATGAAGTGCATGAAGCTGCCGCTGCCCGGGAACGAGTTCGGCCCGCCCAGCAGGAAGAGGTTGGGGAAGCCGGGCACCGTCACCCCGAGGTAGGCACGCGCGTCGTCGTCGTCCCAGGCCTCGCGGAGGGACTGCCCGTCCCGGCCGATGATCTCCAGCGACGACACGAACCGCGATGCTGTGAAGCCTGTCGCCCACACCAGGACGTCGGCTTCATGGACGGCTCCGGAACTGCTCACCACCCCGCCCTCGACGACGCTGGTGACGGCCTCGTTCACCAGTTCCACGTTCGGTCGGCACAGCGCCCGGTACCAGCCGTTGTCGAGCAGGATGCGCTTGCCGAAGGGCGGGTAGTCGGGGACGACCTTGCCGAACAGGTCCTCCCGGCCGGCCAGCTCGTCGCGGATGTATTGCGTGAAGAACTCGCGGTGGCCGTCGTTGCGGGCATTGACCGCCCGCTCGGGATGGGGCCAGTCGGGGTCCCTGCGCAGCGCGTCGAGGACCTTGTCGCCGAACTGCCAGTAGAGCTTCAGCCAGTACCACGTTCGGTAGAGCGGAAAGGTGCGCAGAAGATAGCGCGCCCCTGGGTCGATCGGCTGCTGGAACTTCTCGAAGGGCGCGACCCATGGCGGGGTCCGCTGGAACACGGTCAAGCCGCGCACCGAAGGGGCGATCGCCGGAACGATCTGCATCGCGCTCGCACCACTCCCGACCACCGCGACCCGCTTGCCGGTGACGTCGAGATCGTCGTTCCACTCCGAGGAATGGAACGACGGCCCGCCGAAAAGTTCCAGACCCGGTAGCGCTGGAACGAACGGTCGGTTCAGGATGCCGACCGCGCTGACGATCGCGTTGACCGAGATCGACTCGCGCAGGCCGTCGCTGTCGCGCAGTTCCACGTCCCAGAGCTGCCGGCCCTCGTCGAACTCGGCCCGCACGACCTCGGTGCCGAAACGGGTCCGCGGGCGCGCGCCGATCCTGTCGAACGTGTCCGCGAAGTACCGCTCGAGCTCACCCCGAAGCTCGAAGTGCTGCGTCCAATCGCGCGGCGCGAAGGAGAACGAATAGAGGTGGCTGGGTGTGTCGACCCCCGCACCGGGGTAGCGGTTGTCCAGCCAGTTCCCCCCGGGCGCGTCGTGCTTGTCGACGACGAGATAGGAGACACCCATGCGCTCGAGACGGTGGGCCGCGATGATGCCGGACACCCCCGCGCCGATGACGAGTACGCGGAGGTCAGAGCCGCCGCGCACCGGGCGGGCCGGCCCGTCGTCCGCACCCGCGCGGCGGCGGAACTCCCGCGCGAACATCTCGCCGTAGCTCCGGTCCACCGGCTCCCCCACGCACGCCTCGAGCATGCGGCGGGTCTGCTCTGGATCCGGCAGCGCGATGGCCGGGGCGCGCCCGTCTTGCAGGTCCAAGAGCGCACGGACGCCGGCGGCGCGGATCTCCTCCTGCACAGGCTCGGGCAGCCCACCCGAGTCGTGATCGCCCAGCCCCTTGCTCCTGGTCGGGAGATAGGGCGGCCGGAGCCAGCGTTCGTCTCCGGTCACCTGGTAGATCACCATGAGCAGGGTCGGAATGTTCGCGGATCCCACCAGCCCCCGAAGCTCCTGTGGTGTCTGGCGACGCTGCTCTGGCTCATCGATCACAACGACTCCCCTCCGACGGTACCGCCGTCGCAACTGGCCTGCATCGGGCGGCGAACGGCGTCATTCCACGATAGGGAGGCCACTCTCAATTTGTCAACGTCATCGTTGAAAATAGGAAGCGAAGCGCCCCAAGCACCGCCCGCCTCACCCGAGGTCCAGGTCGCCCGCCTCGACGACGACCGCGGCCCCCTGAATCACCTCCCCGAGGCCGACACGGATCCGGACCCGCGCCCGCTCCGCCGCCTCGGTGGCCAGTCGGCTCTTGCCCGCCAGCCGG
The DNA here is from genome assembly GCF_040298085.1 of Streptosporangium sp. NPDC001681. NCBI lineage: Bacteria > Bacillati > Actinomycetota > Actinomycetes > Streptosporangiales > Streptosporangiaceae > Streptosporangium > Streptosporangium sp. NPDC001681. Next base: position 13,460 of record NZ_JBEOZN010000095.1, read on the forward strand.
TCGAGACTCGCCCGCCTCGCGGCACCGACCCGCTCGAACTGCGCCGACGACCGGTCGGCCAACGCCACCTCGTCGCCGACCGTGGCCGGCAGCTGCGCAATACCCGGCCCCACGGTGCCGCCATCCGGGACGGCGACGCGATTCGCCTCAGGGTCGATTGACACATCCGCAGTCTGGCACACTTGTTAACGTAAGCGTTGAATAAGGGTGTGCCGTTGACTAGGGTCATCGAACATGGACTCACCTGAGCTGAGGACGCGTTGTTCGAAGCGCTCGACCGCCTGGCGGCCGATTCCGACGTACGGGTCCCCGTCGTGACCGGGGCCGGGCGCGCCTTCCGCGCGGGTGCCTCGCTGTCGCCGCTCGACAGCGAGGAGGCGACGCTGCGAGCGGCCGACCCGGCCCGCCACCGGCTGCACGAGCGCGCGGTGTACCCGAAGCCGGTCATCGCAGCCCTGAACGGCCCGGCCGCCGGGAGCTGGGCGGTCATGAAACGGCAGATCCTCGAGGCCGATCAGGTCCACCTCGCGACAGGCCACGCCCGAGCCGCCCCGCCGATGGGCTCGATGCTCGCCTCAGCCGACCATCGGGGGGGCATGCATGCCCCCCGCTTCAGCCCGCTTCCCCTTCCCGCCGCGGCACCGGCCGCAGGCGGCAGCAGCCTCGAGACGGAGGACAACTATGCCGGACGCCGTAATTGTCGCAGCGACGAGATCCCCCATCGGACGCGCGTTCAAGGGGTCGCTGCGGACGATCCGCCCGGACGAGCTCACCCGCCAGGTAGTGGCCGCCGCCCTGGCGCAGGTACCCGCGCTGCGTCCGGAGACCCTTGACGACCTGCTGCTCGGCTGCGGCCGGCCAGGCGGCGAGCAGGGGTTCAACATGGGCCGCGTCGTGTCCGTGCTGCTCGGCACCGACAGCGTTCCCGCGACGACCGTGACCCGCTACTGCGCGTCCTCTCTGCAGACCACCCGGATGGCGCTGCACGCCATCCGGGCCGGTGAGGGGCACGCGTTCGTCTCCGCGGGGGTCGAGTGCGTGTCCCGCTCCCGCCTCGGCAGCAGCGACAACCCACCCATCGACACCGGCGCCGACCCGTTGGAGCGCACGGTGAACCCCTGGACCAACCCCGTGTTCGCCGAGGCCAAGGCCCGGTCCGCCGCGCGGGCCCGCGACGGCGCCCAGTGGGCCGATCCCCGCATCGCCGGAGAGCTTCCCGACGTCTACCTGGCAATGGGGCAGACGGCCGAGAACGTGGCCGGCTTGTGTGGCGTCAGCCGGCACGATCAGGACGAGTTCGCGGTCCGGTCGCAGAACCTGGCGGAGCGGGCCGCCGACGAAGGCGTGTGGGCGCGGGAGATCACCCCGGTGACCCTGCCGGACGGCTCGGTTGTGACCGACGACGACGGGCCTCGCCGGGGTGTCACCTACGACGGTGTCGCCGCGCTGCCCCCGGTGTTCCGGCCGGGCGGGACCGTCACGGCCGGCAACTGCTGCGCCCTCAACGACGGTGCCGCCGCCGTGGTCGTGACCAGCGACCGCCGCGCCGCCGAGCTGGGCCTCACCCCGCTCGCGCGGATCGTCTCGACCGCGGTCTCGTCGGTGTCCCCCGAGATCATGGGCCTCGGGCCCGTCGAGGCGACCCGCCGTGCCCTCCACCTGGCGGGGCTCACGATCGGGGACATCGACCTCGTCGAGCTGAACGAGGCGTTCGCGGCGCAGGTCCTGGCCTGTCAGCGTGAGCTCGGCATCGACATGGAGCGGCTCAACGTCCGGGGCGGTGCGATCGCGCTCGGCCATCCGTTCGGGATGACCGGGGCGCGGATCACCACGACCCTGGTCAACGCGCTGCAGGCGCGGGACGGGCAGTTCGGGCTCGAGACGATGTGCGTGGGCGGTGGCCAGGGGATGGCCATGGTGATCGAGCGGCTGAGCTGAGAACCGGAAGGGCCCGGGCCGCGGCAGTGCCCCGGCCCGGGCCCTTCCGACAAGACGTGCGAGTGCACGTCGACGAAACCCGTTTCTCTGCTCCTCGATCAGGGTTTGTCCAGCGGCGGCGGCCGCCAGAAACCAGTGGTCATGCCCGCACCGCCGTCGAGCACGACCGTCTGGCCGGTCAGGTAGGAGGCAGCCGCCGAGCTGACGACGACGACCATTGTGGCCACCTCGTCCTGCTCGGCGAACCGCCCGAGCGGGATCGCGCGGGCGAGCTCCTGGTCGGTGTCGCCGTCGCGGGGATTGCGGTCGGTCCGGACGATCCCGGGAGCGACGGTGTTCACCCGGATGCCGTGCGGGCCGAGCTCGACCGCGAGGTTCATCGTGTACGAGTTCAGCGCGGCTTTGGCCGCGCCGTAGGCGGCCTGGCCCGGGAACGGGACCACGCCCGCCAACGAGGAGACGAGCGTGATCGCGCCGCCGCGGCCCCGCGCCCGGGCCGCGGCGGCGAAGGCCGAGCAGAACTCGACGTGGTGCAGGAAGTTGGTCTCCAGGGCCTCGCGCTGCAGCTCGGCCGAGACCTCTGCCGCCGGTGCGGCGGCTCCCCGGCCGACGACGTTGACGAGGATGTCGAGCCCGCCGAGCTGCTCCTCGGACCGCAGCAGGGCGGCCCGCGCCGCTCCCGGCTCTCGCACGTCGGCCCTGATCGCGAGGGCGCTGAGCTTCGCGGCCATGGCGGTGGCCCGCTCGCCGTCGAGGTCGATCAGGGCGAGCCGGACACCGAGACCGGAGAGCATCCGGGCAACGGCGCGCCCGATACCGAACCCGCCCCCGACGACGAGCGCCGCCTTCCCCTCGAGCCCGAGCACCGCACCGACCGGCCCCGCTCCCGCGGCGCTCACCGGTCCCAGGGCAGGCAGAGCCGCTGCCCCAGGCGCAGCAGCGCACCGGCCGGTCAAGCCGGCCCTCCACCTGGCTGCGGACCAGGGACCAGATGTGCTCGTGCAACTGCCCGAACAGGGTGACGAAGACGACCGTCGTGCCCTCGTGTCGTGATGCCCGTGGGCGATCCGGGGGACATTGCCATAGGTGGACCTCCGCGTCGTCGAGCAGACACCCGTCGAGTGGGCACGAATCTACCCGCGACCTCCTCAGAAAGACAACACTATTGTTGAAGATTGCATTCGGTTTTCGTGCCGAGCATAGAAGCGGACTAGAAGCCAGAGAACAGGGGAAGCTGAATCCAAGTCAGCACTATCGTTGATTTGCGTTGCGGACGTTGGTTCGTGTCCCGGCGCGACGGCGGCGCACGACCCCTGGCCCCGGTCTTTCGCCAAGTGTTGATCAAGGCCCGTGTGCGTCGGGTTGATCTTCGTCGGATGGCTGTCTGCGATCGCGGCGTGCGTGGTGGTGGCCCGGCGCGTGGCCGGATTCCTCCAGGGGTGCTCGTCGAGGCTGGGTGCGGGATTCAGGTGGCCGACCACGCCGCGCGCAGCGGTCGTCTCGGCGTCGCCACGGTCACGCAGGGACCCTGCCTCGCCAACACCCGCCTGCGCCGGGTTCCTGGACCGAGACTGCGCGGGAGTTACGGCGTCCGCTGCACGATCCCGCTCAGCACTGTCTCGGTCATGCCGTCGGCAATGTCTTCGGCGCTCAGCGCACCGTCCGGGACGAACCAGCGGGACGTCCAGTTCAGCATGCCCACGACCAGCTTGGCGAACACCTTCGGCGGCAGGGCGAGGTGGAACTCCCCAGACTCAATCCCCTCGCGCACCGTGACCTCGATCAGATCCTCTGCCCGGCGGCCCGAGTCGATGAGATCCTGGTTGAGGTGCGTGTCGATGACCGTCGAGCTCGCCCCTTCTTGAAAGAAGATGTAGAGCTGCGGATAGTGCCGCTCGTAGGCCCGCATGACGGCGCGCATCGACTCCCGCAGCCGGGCCTGCGGGCGCAGGTCGGCCTTGCTGATCTCCTCCAGCCCCGAGACCAGATCGGCGACGCCGTCGTGGATCGCCTCTCGGTAGATCGCGTGCTTGTCGGAGAAGTAGTAGTAGACGGTTGCCCGGTCGAGGTTGGCCTCACGCGCAATGGCTTCGATAGTGGTACCGCCGAGCCCGTTGCGGGCGAGGACGAGACCTGCGGCCTTAAGGATCTTCTCGCGCTTCGCGCCGTACTGGGCGCGGTCCTTGCGCTGCGCCGCCTCCCGTTTCGTGGCCAGCGTGGGGGCCCGCTTGGCAGACCGAGGCCGCCGCGGCTTCTCCTCCATCAACCCCTCCCGTCGCTGGCCTGGACCTGATGCACATGTCTCATGATAGACCGCCGATCTGGCCGGCGCGGTCGGATCGGTGGTGACGCACCGACCGGCCACACGTCGTCGACGGGGCGCCGATAACGGGTCAGGTCCCGCAGCTTTTCCCAGGTCAGTGCTTTTTGGGTCTTGGCCAGTTCCGCGGCAAGCTTCCCGTTCTCCCGCCGCAGCCGCTCGGCCTCCTTCTCGGCCGGGCTCTTGGCGTCTTTACACACCGGCGGTTTGGTCTCCAGCGCCTGCGGCGCCCCGTGATCGCGGGCCAGTCGCCAATCCAGGATGTGGGTGGAGTGCAATCCTTCGCGGCGCAACAGCGCTCCCTTGGCGCCCGGCTCGGTCAGCGCGTCGTACTCGGCCACGGTCCGCAGCTTGTACTCGGCGCCGAACCTGCGCCGCTTGGGCCGCGCGGAACACCGTCGAGCGCCTGATCAACAAGTTGAAGGCTTGGCGAGGCATCGCCAGCGATCATCAAGTTCGCGCCAGAGCCATTCCTCAGCGTCCGCAAGCATCTACTGCGCCGCTTCGGGACAGGCTCTCGCGCTCGCCCGCGCGCGACGCCTGCCGACCGACGAAAATCAACAAACAGGACGCACGAATGTAAACGGTCGGGTTGAATAGAATCACATTCGGCGTCCGTGTGCCGGTGTGGCACACTCGGCCGGGGCGTCGGCCGCGGCGCGGTCGTAAATTGACAGGATGTGGAAACTGTGGAGAAACCAAGGCCATCGAGATCCGTCAAGGATCCGCCAACGCTCGCGATGAAACGTGAAGCGGCGTTGCAACGAGACCGCACCCGCTACGGCGCCAAGCGTGACCAGATCCTCAAGGCCGCCGGGCCCGTCCTGGCCCGCAACGGCCTCAGCGGCACGACGGTCGAGGCCGTCGCGAAGGAGGCGGGCCTCGACCGGGCGACGGTCTACTACTACTTCGCCGACAAGCATGCGATCTTCCGAGAGGCGATCCACGACGGCGTGGCCGAACTGGTCGCAGAACTGGGGGAGGTCGCCGAGAGCAGCGCGCCGCCCAAGGAGCGCCTGCGGGTGGCGATGCGCGCGGTCATGCGTGCCTATGAGCGGCACTATCCGCAGCTTTACATCTTCTTCCAGGAGAACAGCTCGGCGGTCATCGACGGCCACCTCAACCAGGAGGTCGTCCACTCCGGTCGCCGCATGGAGGACCTCATCGAGTCCATCGTGCGCGACGGGATCGACGCGGGGGAGTTCGCGATCACCCTGCCGCCGAAGGTGTTCGCCAAGCTCGTCGTCGGGATGTTGAACTGGACATCACGCTGGTTCGTGCCCGAGGGTGCGCTGACCGCTAATGACATCGCCGACGGGATGACCGAGACCATCCTTGTCGGCATCGTCAAGTCGGGATAGTCAGAGGCGCCCGTCCCCAACAACGGCGACGGCGTGGGCTTGGGCCCGGTCGGCATCCAGCCGTAAACCAAGCTATGTCAACACACATGTTGAAGTGATTGTGACTAATGACCGTCGTCTCGGTCATGGACGCTGTCGCAGCCGCCGTCGCCGCAGTCGACCCCTTGCGCTTCCGGCACGTGCTTGGCCACTTCCCGACCGGAGTCACCGTAATCGCCGCCATCGGCAGCGGTGGTCCGCTCGGTCTCGCCGTCGGCTCGTTCTTCTCGATCTCGCTCGATCCACCGCTCGTCGGGTTCTGCGCGGCGAAGACGTCGACGCCGTGGCCGGGCTCCAGGCGTCGAAGCGGTTCTGTGCCGGCATCCTCGCGGCCGACCAGCGGGCGGCGTATCGCCGGTTCGCCATCTCCGGCGGGCCGAAGTTCGACGGCCTCGATTGGACGTCCGCTACGAGCGGTTCCCCACGCCTCGGCGGAACGCCGGCGTGGGTCGATTGCGACATCGTCGCCGTGCACGACGGCGGCGACCACGAGATCCGCGTCGAACGCGGCAACTGTTCTCTGATCTTCTTCCGCCGCGGCCACGAGATCGCCTGACCGGCTGCGCTTTGCCTGACCGCCCGTCGGTAGGCGCGAGCGCGGGGGTCGGGACGTGCGGTTCGGAGCGGTCAAGCGGTCGGCCGCGCGAGGGTCTCCGGTCGGATCGGCGTCTCAGGCAAGGACGGGGCGGCGGCGCTCTACCGTGATCTCCACATCCACGGTACGCCGAAGGACTGTCTCGAGAAGCTCGAACGGATCACGAAGACGACGGACTGTGGCACGCTGCTCTCCTTCTTCTCGTACTCCGGGATTCCCTTCGCGGACTCGAAGAGGAATGTGCAGCTGTACGCCGATGAGATTCCCGATCGTCCGGTCGCGGTAGTCGGCGGCAGGGTGCACGGAGGTGTCCAAGGGGGCGTTCTGCGGGGGACGTGGCATCAAGGATCTGAATTGGTGAGCATCAGCGTCGGCGCCGTTTCGAGCTACTGGTGGCGCCACGAGCGCCTGGCGGAACGCGTCGTCGTGGCCGACGTGCCGACGCGGTGGGGTCGGTCCGTCTACCACGGCCACCGCTCGCTCTGCTGCGCACACGTTGAGCCGCTGACGAGCCGCTCTTCGGCGGCTGGTGCTCCAGCACGGCGCCGATCGCCGTGGAGATCCTCGGCGATCTGAGCTTCGGCCTCGTGCTCTTCGACGCTGAGCACGGCCACGGGCTGTTCGGCGGGTTCCGGTACGGCTGTTTTTAAACAGCACTGTTGACGCAGCTTTTGGTCGGTGGATATGGTTCCGCTCACGGCCTGACACGCCTTGGTCGACGACGCGGAGGACGCCCCACCATGGTCAGTGCACGAGAACAGTCGACAGTCGGCGCACAGACGCTGTTCGATCATCCGAGGGTCACGATCCAGGGTGTGGGGCGCACGTTCCCCAGCGCCACTGGTGACGTGGTAGCCCTGCAGGAAGTCGACCTCGATATTCCCGACGGCCAGTTCTGCTGCCTGGTCGGCCCATCGGGCTGCGGGAAGACAACGCTGCTCCGCATCCTCGCGGGGCTGGCCAACCCCAGCGTCGGCCGAGCGGTGGTGCGCCACGACGACCCGACCAGGCTGGCGCGGTCGGTGGTGTTCCAGGATTACTCGGTCTTCCCATGGAAGACTGTGCGGGAGAACGTCGAACTACCGATCCGCGCACAAGGGGTTGGACGCCGCGAGGCGCAGGAGATCAGCACAACGTGGTTACGCCGCGTGGGTCTCAGCGGTTTCGAGGAGGCGTGGCCCACTCAGCTCTCCGGTGGCATGCGCCAGCGTGTCGCGATCGCGCGCGCCTTCGCCTGCAACCCCGAGATGCTGCTGATGGACGAGCCGCTTGCCGCGCTGGACGCGCAGATGCGGCTGCTGCTGCAGGAGCAGCTGCTCGCGCTGAGCCAGGAAGAGGCCAAGACGGTCGTCTTCGTGACGCACTCGATCGAGGAGGCGATCCTGCTCGGCGATCGCATCATCGTCATGGGCGCCCGGCCGGGGCGGGTGATCGCCGACGTCGCTGTCCCGTTCGAACGCCCGCGCTCGCCCGCCGAGGTGCGCCAGGAGGAGCGATTCGGGGAGCTGCACGAGCACATCTGGTCCCTGATCCGCAGCCAGGTCGAGGACCAGCTCAGGAAAGACGAGAAGGCAAAGTGATGACGCGAACCTTGGACTCGACCAAACCCACCACCGCAGCGACTGCCAAGCCGATCGTTCTCGTCCCGGGCCGACGTGAGCTGAACCCGGCCCGCGCGGCCCGCATCGATCGGCGGGTCACGAACACGCTTGCCGTGCTCATCCCGCTGCTCCTGATCGGCTCCTGGGAGCTGGCCGCGCAGGTCGGTGCGATCGACGCCCGATTCTTCCCCGCGCCGACCACGATCATCGGTTCCTGGGGCGAAAGCATCGCCGATGGCACGTACTGGACCCACCTCGGCGTGAGTGCGCAGCGCATCGTCCTCGGCTACCTGTTCGGGACGATCCCAGGCATCATCGCCGGCCTGTTGATCGGCCGGGCCCGCTTGGTCGGTAGGGCTCTGGAGCCCACGATCATCGCGCTCTACACCATCCCGAAGCTCGCGATTCTCCCGTTGCTTCTGCTGGTCTTCGGGATCGGCGAAACGCCGAAGCTGGTGCTCATCGGCATCACCACGTTCTGGATTGTGCTGATCAACACCACCGGCGCGCTGGAGGAAGTGCAGATAGCGCACATCGAGGCAGGACGGAGCTTCGGGCTCAGCAAGATCGAGATGATCCGCCACATCGTGCTGCCGTCGGCGGCGCCGCAGATCTTCACGGGGCTGCGGATTGCGGCGGGCATGGCGGTCCTCGCGCTGGTCGGCGCGGAGTTCGTCGCCGCCAAGGCCGGCTTGGGCTACATGATCTGGAACTCGTGGAACATCGGCATCCCGAGCTTCATGTACATCGGAATCATTTCCATCTCGATCCTCGGTGTACTGACCAACACGGTCCTGCGCCTGCTGCAGCGCGCCGCGCTGCCGTGGGACCGCTGAGACGGGTCGACCTGGTCGGCACCGGGATGCCGCTGGTGGGCGTCCCGGTGCCAGATCGATCAACGCTGACGCACTCACGGGTACGGGGCGGGTCCGTCCGGCGGCCGAACACCGCCGGCGCCGCCCCGTGCTCGAAGGAGGACGCGGTGGGACAGCTCGACGGGCGGGTCGTCTTCATCACGGGTGCGGCGCGCGGTCAGGAGCGGCGGGCCGCGGTGAGCTTCGCGGCCGAGGGCACCGACGTGATCGCCGTCGACTCGTGCAGGCCGGTCGAATCCGTCGGCTACGCGATGGCCACCGCCGACGATCTGGACGAGACCGAGAAGCTGGTCCGCGAGCAGGGGCGCGAGATCCTCGCATTCCGCGCCGACGTCCGTGACCAGCCCACGCACCGACGGCATGTGTCAAGTCAAAAGGGACACCGGGGCCGTAACCGCTAATGCTCCGTTCCTACGCGCTGCGAGGAAACCGAGACTGCCGGGTCCGCCCTCCTGATGCCAGGACCGAGGTGGATCTGTACTTCCGGTGAGGAACGTCGCACTAAGCTGCCGCCTCCTTGGGCTGTTGGCCCTGGTCGCTGTCGGGCCTGTTGACCCACGCCACGTCTGGAAGCGTGGGCAGGGAGGGCTTGCGGGTGAACCGCTGCGGGTTCGCCATGCGGAAGACCTCGATCGTCGCACCACGCCGCTCTTGGATGGCCTGCGCCGTACCGATATGCACGCTGAACGGCGTATGCAGGCCGATCCCGGAGTGGTATTGCTCACGGCTGCAACAGCCGAAGAACCTGCGACAGAAACTACGGGCACCGGCGAACGAGCCGAAGACACTGGGAAACACCGGACAGCACCCCACCGTCTTGAACTGTGCTTCCGATTCCCTTTGGCCATACGGTTGCCGTTGCCCATGGGGTGGGGATGTTGAATCCACGCCAGCGGTAGCGGGTGACCTCCACCTTCGGGCACTGGAACAGCTCCACCTTGCCCTCTTGCAGCCGACGACCGGTACGACCGGTCAGGAACCGCCGATAGAGGTCCTTCCAGTTGATCCCGATGTGTCGTTTGCGCAGCCACCGGGTGACCCGCCGCCAGGCGAACAAGACCCGAGTTCACCTTCAGGGCCCTCACCGATGCCCGCAGGCTCCGGGCCGCCCTCGCCGCACCCGGGCATGCCGTGTCGCCATCGTCGGAATCGGCCTGACCATGGACGTCAGCCTGGCCGCGCAACTGGGGTGCCCGCGGACCCGCGCGTCGACACCTTGACTCGAACCACGAATCCGCTGGTCTGCGCAGTCGAGGATCGCACCGCGCTGCCCGAGCCTGGAACAGGCGTGCCGAGCCGGCTGGAGATCGTGAATCGCCCACACGCTTTCCGTGCCGCACGGCGCGCTCTCACGGTCCCGGGCGGAGCGCGGCGATCCGATCTGGACGGAACTGCCGACGTCACCGCCCTCCTCGCCCGCACTCCCCTGACCTCACCTGTGTCCGGGCCCGGCGACTCACGGAAACAGGCCACCAGGTAAGTTGTGGCCCGCGACAGGTATGCGGCCGCGACGCCTTTCGGTCAGAGGAGCTGGAGGCGCTGCTTGATCCGGGCCGCGTCGGCCGCGTCGGCGCTGCCCATAACCTCGACCAATGCGGTCGCCGTTTTCACCGCTTCGCCGCGGCCACAGTGGATGATCCCGGAGCCGGCCAGGCTCATGTCCGCCACGCGATGCAGCTCGCCGCCAAGGCAGATACGGCGCACCCATGCCGGCGGGAGGTGCCGGCGGAGCGGGCCGGGCTCGCTGACCATCCCGTGCCGAACCTCCGGCATGCCGATGCGGGCGGCCTCGGAAAGCACCAGCACATCGGCCACCGCGGCGAGCAGCAGTCCGAACCCGACGGCTGCGCGCTCGACGGCAGCGACCACCGGCGCCGGATGCGATTCGACGGCGGCGAGGCAGCGGACGGCAGCCCGAGTGACCGTTTCGAGTTCCGGGCCGACCTCCGGCTCGCCGCTCGAACCCGCGACGTCCCCCATGTCGAAGCCGGCCGAGAAGATGTCGTTGGCGCCCAGCACCAGCAGCGGGCGCGGATCGTCGCAGTGGGCGCCGATGAGTTCGGTGAGCAGGTCGTACATCGGCACGGTGAACGCGTTGACAGGCGGCCTGTCGACGACCAGGCGCAAATGCCTGGCGTGTTCCTCGATCCGGACGCCCGCGGCGGGCGAATCGCTCACCGCGGCCCGGCCAGCAGCCGGGCCGCACCCGGCGTGTACTTCAGGACGGCCGCCACGTTCGGGAGGCGCCGGTGCCGGGCGAGTTCGTCGCGCTCGGCCCGGCTAAGCCGGTCCGCCGGCTCCGCGGCCCCGACGACGGCGAACCCCACCGACCGCACGACGCAGGCGTGCGCGGCGCGCCGCAGCGTGGTGAGCGCCCCCGGCCGGACCTGGCCCACCGCCTCGACGTCGATCAGCACCGCCTGGGTGTGACAGCCTCCGGCGGCCCGCAGGTACAGCCCGGAGTCGGCCGGCCACGGTAGCCGTGCCCCGGTCACCCGGTGGAACACTCCGGTGACCCGGATCACTCGGAACCTCCGATCGGCACCCCGACCGAAGGGGTGCCAGAGAGCGAGCCCGACGACACTGGCTGCACAGTCCCTCCCGAGGTCATTCCGGCCATCATCGTGACGACGGCCCGCCCTTCATTTCTATCAACATATATGTTGGCTGGACCGTCGTGCAATTAGATCTGATCAACCCGCCGTCCCGGCAGGCACGTGACCAGCCGGCCGGCCGCCTGCCCGGTGCAGGTCCGAGGGCCGCTCCGAAACCTACTCATGCTGGTCTGCCGCAGGGAGCGGAGGCGATCGCCCGGTTCACCGACCGCTGAGCCCGGCTCGGGACCGTCCGCGACGCCGGCGGCTCGGCTGTGACCGGCCACGATGGACCTCTGCCACTTATAAACGTACACGTTGACCGGGTAGTCGCGCGGCGGCTAGCATCGAGGCTCACCAGCGACAGGAGTGCCGGCATTGACAACTCCACAAATTCCCGGACCGCTGCGCCGACGCTGGTCGGCGGGCGAGCCCGCTCTCGGCACGTGGTGCTCCACGGCCGCGCCCGCCGTGGTCGAACTGCTGGCCGAGCCGGACGTCGACTTCGTCCTGCTTGACGCGCAGCACGGACTCTACGGTTTCGACGCCCTCGTGCAGTGCCTGGTGGCGCTGGGGTCACGGCCGGTCGCGCCGGTCGTCCGGATCGCGGCGAACGACGCCGTGCTCATCGGACGGGTCCTTGACGCGGGCGCGCTCGGCGTCGTCGTGCCGATGGTCGAGACGGCGGAGGACGCCCGCCGCGCCGTCCGCGCGTTCCGGTACCCGCCGGCAGGCGAGCGCAGCTTCGGGCCGCTGCGGGCGGGTCGGCTCCTCGGCCGCTCCCCGGAACGGCTCTCGGCCGAGCCGGTCTGCCTGGTGATGGTGGAGTCCGCGCGCGGGGTCGCCAACGTCGAGGAGATCGTCGCCGTCGACGGCGTCGACGGGGTGTTTCTCGGTCCCGCGGACCTGGCCGTCGGGCTCGGGCTGCCACCGACACCGATCCCGGTCCCCGGCCCGCACGCCGATGCGATCGAGCGGGTCCGCAAGGCCTGCCTGGCGGCAGGCGTCCAGGTCGGCATGCCGTGCGCCGACGCCGTGACCGCCCGCGACCTGCTGGCGCAGGGCTACACCGTCCTCACGATCGGCAGCGACGTGCAGTGGCTCGCCGCGGCGGCCGACGCCGCGACGGCTGGTCTGCGCGGGCCGGACGCCGACTGACCTGCGCGGCCTCGGCTGGCCGCGCCCGACCGTACACGAGACCGCGCCGGGACGCCGAGGCGACCCGAGGGAGGAGCAGGAGCAGGTGGAGATCATCCCGACCGAGGAGATCGAGTGGAAGGCGGTCGTCGCCAACGCGCGCGTCGGTGACGTCCGAAGCAAGTACGTGCGCGAAGGCGAGATCCTCCCGGGTGTCGGCTACGCATCGGACTGCTACTGGTATGTCGGCGGCGAGCACGTGTTCACCGCGCCGCGGCACCGGCACGACTTCGAGCAGATCCGGATCTCGATGACCGGTGAGCAGGACTTCGGCCGCGGGCAGGTGACCGAGGAGGGCTGGATCGCCTACTTCCCGGCCGGCGCATACTACGGCCCGGAGCGGATCGACGGGGCGTCGATCTTCCAGATCCAGTGGAGCGACGCCTGGGTCTCCCGCGCGGCACACGACCGGGCGTACGAGGAGCTGAGCCGCACCGGCGAGTTCACCGGCGGCGAGTACTTCTATACCGACGAGAACGGTGAGCGACAGACCAAGGACGGGCTCAATGCGATCTGGGAGCACGTGTTCGGGCGCCCCGCGGCGTCCGCGATCCCGGCTCCCCGCTATCCCGAGCCGATCCTCATGAACCCGGACGCGTTCTCCTACGTCGATGACGGTTCGGGGGTCTCGGCCAAGATTCTCGGTCGGTTCACTGAGCGCGACCTGACGATAACCAAGATCCGCTGGGACGAGCCGGTCGGCTACGTCATGCCCGGGGACCGGACGTACTGCATGTTCACCAACACCGGTGACGTCACGGTCGAGGGTCGTACCTACGGCCGACACACGGTGATCTGGTCGGATCTCGGGGAGTCGGTCAGCGTGGCCGGGGCGCCGGGTACGGAGGCGCTGTGCATCGCGTTCCCACCCGCCCGGTTCGCGCCTGCGGCGGTCGAGCGTGGCTGAGCGGGCGGGCGCGGACGGCCCGGTCTTCGGCTCTACCTACCCGACGGCCGACCTGGGCACCGATCCATCCGTCCTGGCCGCGTGGGCGAGGGGCCTGGAGGAGATCGGGTTCGGTGAGCTCTACGTGCCCGAGCACGTCGTCGGGGTCAACGCCGAGGTCAGGGCCGACTGGCGGCCACTCAACCCGCACACACTGCAGGCCGACAAGCCGATCTACGACCACCGCAACCCGTTCCTCGAGCCGCTGGTGGCGATGGGATTCCTGGCCGGGGTAACTCACTCGATCACGCTGATGAGCGGCGTGCTCGTGGCCCCGCAGCGCCAGACCGCGCTGCTGGCCAAGCAGGCCGCGATCGCGGACGTACTGAGCGGCGGCCGGATCCGGCTGGGCATCGGCGTCGGCTGGAACGACGCGGAGTTCGCCGCGCTCGGGGCGGACTTCCGGACCCGGGGCAGGCGGATGGACGAGCAGATCGCCCTGCTGCGACGGCTGTGGACCGAGGAGACGGTCTCTGCGCAGGGCCGGTGGGACAACTTGGACGCGGTCGGGATCTGCCCGCTGCCGGTGCAGCGGCCGATCCCGCTCGTCGTGGGCGGGGACTCCGACGCGGCCCTGGATCGGGCTGCCGCCCGCGGGGACGGCTGGTTCCTCACGCACACGGCGGCGGAGTCGGTCGACCGGACCAAGCGTTTCTGGGACCGGGTGGACGAGCTCGGTAGGCGCGCGGGGATGTCGCTGGTCGGCACGCTCTACCAGGGCGACCGCGAGCCCGAGGCGATGCTCGACGAGGTCGCCGCCTGGGTCGAGCTGGGGGCTACCCATCTCAACATTCGGACCGCCAGCTACCCCGCGCAGTGGACGCCGGGGCAGCACGGCCGCAAGACCGACGTCGCCGAGCACATCGACGCCCTGCGGCGGTTGCGTACGGCGTGGCTTGCCCGCTGAGCGGGCGACGCCCATTTTCAACGCTACTGTTGACGATGGGTGTGGTCCGGCCTATGCTCGCTTCCACGAAATGCCGTCGTCGTTGGCCGGCACCACCGGCGGAACGACGGGCCACAAGATCGGCCGGTGATCGGCCCAGTGCAGTGAGGAGTTGACATGACCGAGTTGTCCGCGGCGACGCTGGCCCTTCTGGACCAGACGCTGGACGTCGACGCCCACGAGATGACGCCGTCACACCTGTGGGGCGAGGTGTTCGGAGAGGCTGCGGCGCGCATCTCCGAGCTGGCCCTGCCGGTGTTGAAGAAGACCGGTGCGAACGACTTCTACAATCCGACGCTGGCCGCTGACGTCGAGGAGATCACCGACGAGAACGTGTGGAACATTCGGGGCAGCCGGGCCCCGGGCGCGTTCGACATGTCGCGTCGGGTCGCGGTGATGGACGTGATGGGCGTGGCCCGTCAGTTCGTGTTCCCGAGCTTCGCGTTGTTCGCCAACCACCTCTACACGGGCACAGAAGCAACGCACCGCGACCGGTACCAGCTGACGCTCCCGGAGGCGGAGATCCGCGCGCTGGGGCTTGCCGGGATCAACGAGTACAACGAGTGGGTCGTTCGTCAGTCGCAGGTCGAACCGGAGCGCATTCGCCCGGTCGCCTATATCTCCCCCGGGGACTCGCCGGAAGAGCTCTACGAGCAGACCGAGGCGCTGCTGGACCGCGGTGTGCTGGCGATCAACCTGCCTGCGGGCCACCCCCCGGGCGGACGCTCGCCGGCCAGCCCGGAGCTCGACCCGTACTGGGAGATGCTGGACCGGCGCAACATCGCGGTGCTGGTGCACGTCGGCGGCGAGTGGGGCTTCCTCAAGTCGGCGGAGTGGGGCCGGGCGCCGGCGTTCAAGCCGGGCAAGGTGGAGAGCAACGAGCTGGGCTCCGAGCCGTTCTCGTTCGCCACGATGCAGCTCCCGATCTGCAACTATCTGGCTGCGATGACGATGGGGGGTGTGTTCGAGCGGCACCCGGGGCTGCGCTTCGGAGCGATCGAGATCGGCGCGGGGTGGCTGGGCCCGTGGGCGGAGAACCTCGACATGTGGGCGCGGGATGTCTACGCGACCCGGATGAAGCCGTTCATCTCGAAGCTGCCATCCGAGTACATCGCCTCGAACGTGCGGGTCAACCCGTTCAACAACATCGAGCCGCTCGACAAGTACATCGCCAAGTACCCGAATCTGCGTAGCAGCTACTGCTTCTCGACCGACTACCCGCACATCGAGGGCGGTAAGGACGTCAAGCGCAAGTTCATCGACCTGCTCGCCCCGCTCGGGGAAGAGGTCATCCAGGATGTCTTCGTCAAGAACTGCGAGCTGCTGCTCCCGCCGCTCGACGAGATCCGCAAGCAGGACGCGGTGTGACGCTGTTGTCGCGGGAGCAGTAGGACCTGCGTGACCTTGCTGCTCGCCTCGCCGCCGACCGCTACGCACCGCGGGCCGGAGAATGGGACGAGGCGGCGCCGCCGCTCCCCGTCGAGGAGCGGCGGCGGCTCGCCAAGCTCGGCCTGCTCGGGCTTTCGTTACCTCCCGCTACAAGGAACGCCCCAACGACGGCAGCCCCGACCACAGCCGCCCCGTCACCGGCCTGACCATCACCCTCCTGCCGCCCCCGAGACGAGCGGCCCATCACCCCGGCCGACCGCCGCAGACGACAACAGGCCCTGGCTCGCCCGGGACATCGCGCGGCGGCTGGGCATCGATACCGTGATCGCCGAGGTCCTGCCTGGCGACAAGGCGGCCAAGATCGCTGAGCTGCAGGCCGGTGGCCGCGAGGTCGCCATGGTCGGCGACGGCGTCAACGACGCCCCCGCGCTCGCCCAGGCCGACCTGGGGATCGTCATCGGCGCCGGCACGGATGTGGCCATCGAGACCGCCGACGTGGTGCTCATGCGCTCCGACCCACTGGACGTGCCCGCCGCACTGCGCATCGGCCGCGCCACCCTGCGCAGGATGCGGCAGAACCGGTCCTACCTGTGCTCCACAGCCGTTACTGCTCAGAGGCGGATCCTCCGCCGCTAGGTGACCCTGAGCAAGGGGGATCCCGGTCCTCCGAGGACTCCACCACGTCCGAGGTTCCCAGGGTGTCCCAAGCGTCCGAGGGGGCGGCCACGACCGCGATGGCCGTGACCACGAGACCCCGGCCCACCAGCCAGCGGCCGGAGAACTCCTTCACCTCGCCGCCGTCACTCAGCCTCGGCCCCTCGCCCAGCAGGCGTGCCTGGAAACCACCCCGGACCGGATCGAAGGTGATCGACGTCTCGCTGAAGTCGAGGCGTGGCTCCCGCCGCGGGGCCAGGGGGAACCACGCCTTGTAGACGGACTCCTTGGCGCTGAACAGCAGCCGGTCCCACCTCACCGACGAGTCGCGCCGCAGGAGATCCGTCACCCAGCGCAGTTCCTCGTCAACCGTGATGGCCTCCAGAATGCCGGAGGGCAGCGGTTTGTTCGGCTCGGCGTCGATCCCGAGGGTCGTGATGTCACTGGACCGGGCGACGGCGGCGGCACGGTATCCGGCGCAGTGGGTGATGCTGCCGACAACGCCCGGGGGCCAGACCGGCGCGCCCTTCACACCAGGCACCACGGGCACCAGCGGGTAACCCAGACGCCTCAGGGCCTCGCGGGCGCACCAGCGCGCCGTGGTGAACTCGCGGCGGCGCTTCTCCACCGCCCCGCCGATCACGGCCTCCTCGGCGAGGAACAGGGCGCATGGCCGCGAGTCGTCGAACGCCTCCGATGACATGATCTCGCCGGGCAGTAGAGCCTCGATCATGGCGTGAGTTCGGAGGCCGGTACGACCGACCGTGCCGGACGGGGGGTCCCACCCCGATTCTCGGCGCAGGCGACATGCAGGGCGCTCACCGCGAGCAGCTTTCGCGCCTTCATGATGTGGTCAACTCCCGCATGATCCGGAATGGTGATGAATTCACGACAGGCCGAGCTCGTTGTCGAGGATCTCGAACATCTCGCTGTCCGTGGCCGAATCGAGGTCGAACTCCGTGTCGCCGGAATCGTGCGACAGCGCCGCCCATTTGGTCTTCAGAACGTCCAGCCGCGCCGCGACCTGCTTGTGCACATCGATGTCGACGGTCATCTCGCCGAATGCCTTCTCCAGTTTCGCGAGCTCGGCCAGGAGCGCCGCGGACCCCGTCGGCTCGGTCAGGCCGAGCCGGTCAAGCAGGTGGTCCGCGAGAGCGAGCGGCGTGGGGTGGTCGAACACCAGGGTGACCGGCAGGCGCAGCCCGGTGGCGCCGTTCAACCGGTTGCGCAGCTCGACGGCGGTGAGCGAGTCGAAGCCCAGCTCCTTGAGGGCCCGGTCCGGTTCGACGGAGTCGGCTCGGGCATGCCCGAGCACGCCCGCCACCTGGGCGCGCACGAGATCCAGGAGCACCTCGGCGCGCTCGGCGGCACCGAGAGCGGTCAGACTGCGCACCAGGGTGTCCGGTTCCTGTTGCCGTCCGCCCGTGGCCGTACGGCGCCTGGCGGACACCAGGCCCCGCAGCAGCGGCGGGATGTCCTCACGCGCCCGCAGCGCCGGCAGATCGAGCCGGACCGGCGCCAGCACCGGGCGGTCCACGGCGACGGCCGCGTCGAACAGCCAAAGCCCCTGCTTCACCGACAGCGGGCGAATACCCGCGCGCGCCATCCGCCGCCGATCGGTGTCGTCAAGCCCGCCGGTCATGCCACCGGTCATCCCGGTGTCCTGCGCCCAGGGCCCCCAGGCCAGCGACATCGCGGGCAGCCCGGCGGCCCGCCGGTGGTGGGCCAGACCGTCGAGGAAGGCGTTGGCCGCGGCGTAGTTGCCCTGCCCCGCACCGCCGGCCAGGCCGGCCACCGACGAGAAGAGCACGAACGCGGCGAGATCCATGCCCTGGGTGAGCTCGTGCAGGTACCAGGCGGCACCCGCCTTGGGCAACAGCGCGGTGTCCAGCCGCTCAGGCCGCAGGGAGGGAATCGTCGCGTCGTCCAGCACCCCCGCCGCGTGAACGACCGCGGTCAGCGGATGCTCGGCGGGTACGGCGGCCAGCAGGCCGGCGAGCGCGTCCCGGTCGGACACGTCGCAGGTGGCGATGGTGACCTCGGCACCGCAGGCGGCCAGCTCGGCCCGCAGCGCGGGGGCGCCCGGCGCCGCCGGCCCCCGGCGACCTGCCAGCAGCAGACGCCGTACCCCGTGCTCACTCACCAGATGCCGCGCCACCTCGACGCCGAGACCGCCCGTACCACCGGTGATCAGCACCGTGCCCTCGGGGTCCCACCGCCGTACGGTGTCCTCGTCCGGTGCCACCGGCGCCACCGGTGCCAGGCGCGCCACGCTCAGCACCCCGTCGCGCACCGCGACCTGCGGCTCACCACAGGCCAACACCGCCGACAGCAGCGCCCTGGACGGCTCCCCCGGCACATCGAGATCGACGAGCACGAACCGGCCGGGGTCCTCCGCCTGCGCGGCACGGACCAGGCCCCACACGGCGGCCCCCGGCAGGTCGATCAGGCGGTCGTGGTCCGGGTCGTGGTCTGGGACGGTGACCGCGCCGCGCGTCACCACGATGAGGGGGGTGTCACCGAACCGGTCTTCCGCGAGCCAGCGCTGCAGGAGGTCCAGAACGCGGGCGGTGGACTCGCGCATCGCGGCGACGACATCCGTGGAACGGGCGGAGTCCGCGGTGAGGAACGAGCCCGCGGACACGGCCACGGCACGCGGCGCACCGTCCCGCACCGCGTCCGGCGCCCCTGCCGGCAGGGCGGCGAGCAGGCCGTCCAGTGCGGCGAGGTCCCCGGTCAGCACCGCCACGTCCAGCTCCGCGACGGAGACCGGCTCCTCGGGCAGAGGTGTCCACTCCAGCTGGAACAGCGCGTCCCGTGGCGCTCGGCGGTCACCGCCGGCGGCCGGTCCGCCGGGCGACGCCGGACGCGACACCAGCGACTCGGCGGTGAGCACGGGCGCTCCCGCCATGTCCACCGCGGTCACCGACACCGCGTCCGCGCCGGTCCTGGTCACGCGCACGCGCAGTATCGTCGCGCCGCCGGCGTGCAGGTGCACCCCGCCCCACGCGAACGGCAGGCGTCCCGCCTCAGGCTCGGCCGCCTCCAGGAACGGCACCGCGTGCAAGGCGGCGTCCAGCAGCGCCGGGTGCACGCCGTACGAGCCGGCGTCGCCGACCTGCTCCGGCAGGGCGATCTCCGCGAACACCTCATCGTCGCGCCGCCAGACCGCGCGCAGCCCCTGGAACACCGGCCCGTAGGCGAACCCGCCTTCGGCGAACCGGTCGTAGAGGCCGTCCAGCTCGACGGCGGACGCCCCCCGCGGCGGCCACACCTCGGTGTCGAACGCCTGGCCCCGGCCCGCGGCCGCGCGGCCGCCGTCGGAGAGAACACCGGTCGCATGCCGCACCCATGGCTCGTCATCGGCGGCGTCGGCGGGCCGCGCGTAGACGCCGAGCTCGCGGTAGCCCGACGCGTCGGGCGCGCCTACCGACACCTGTACGGCCATCGCGTCCCGCTCGCCGAGCACGAGCGGGGCGGCCATGGTGAGCTCCTCCACCCGGTCGCACCCGGCCTGGTCTCCGGCCCGGATGGCGAGTTCCAGCAACCCCGCGCCGGGGAAGACCACTGTCCCGCCCACGGCGTGGTCCGCGAGCCACGGGTGCGACCGCAGCGAGAGACGGCCGGTGAGCACGACGCCGTCCGCCCCGGCCAGCTCCACCGCCGCCCCCAGCAGCGGGTGCGCCGCCGCCGCAAGCCCGAGATCCCGGGCGTCCCCGACCCGCCGCCCACTCGGCCAGAACCATCGATGCTGGAAGGCGTACGTCGGCAGATCCACCCGGCGGGCACCGGCGAACGCGGTCCTGAACACGGCCGGCCAGTCCACCGCGACACCGTGCGCGTGCAACCTCGCCACCGCCGTCATGATCGCGGTCTGCTCGTCGCGGTCCCTGCGTAGCGCCGGGACAAGCACCGCGCCCACTTGCGGCCCGGACTGCCCTGGGTGCCTGGCGGCCTCGCCCGAGACGACGTCCTCGGCCATCGCCGTCAGCACCCCGTCGGGTCCCAGTTCGAGGTACGCGGTGACCCCTTGCCTTTGCAGCGTCTCCACGCCGTCGGCGAACCTGACCGCGCGCCGTACCTGCTCCACCCAGTAGTCCGGCGAGCACAACTCCTCGGCCGATGCCGGCTCGCCGGTCACGGTCGAGACCACCGGAATCCGCGGCGGTGCGAAGACCAGGCCCTCGGCCACCCGCCGGTACTCCGCCAGCATCGGCTCCATCAGCGGCGAATGGAACGCGTGGCTCACCCTCAGCCGCGTCGTCTTGCGTCCTTCGGCCTCCAACCGGGCGGCGATCCGGACCACCGGTCCCTCGGCACCCGCGATCACCAACGAAGCGGGACCGTTCACCGATGCGATGGAAACCTCGTTCTCGTGCCCGGCGAGAAGCGGCAGTACCTCCTGTTCCGGAGCCTGGACGGCGACCATCGCCCCGCCCGGCGGCAGCTCCTGCATCAGCCGGGCACGCGCCGCCACCAGCCGGCACGCGTCCTGGAGCGGCAGCACGCCGGCCACGTGCGCGGCCGTGATCTCGCCGATCGAATGCCCGGACAGGAAATCCGGCTTGACGCCCCAGGACTCCACCAGCCGGAACAGCGCCACCTCCAGCGCGAACAGCGCCGGCTGGGTGTATCCGGTCTGGTCCAGCAGTTCGGTGTCGCCGAACATCACCTCACGCAGCGGGTGGTCCAGCTCGGGATCCAGGTGGGCGAGCACGGCGTCGAGGGCACCGGCGAACACCGGGAACCGCTCGTACAACCCCCGGCCCATTCCGGCCCGTTGAGCACCCTGCCCGGTGAACAGCAGCGCGAGCCTGCCCGGCCGCGTGCCACGTCCGTGGACCACTCCGGGCGCCGAATGCCCGTCCACCACCGCCGTCAGGCTCGCCGGCAGCTCGTCCCGGTCACCGGCCAGCACCACCGCCCGATGCTCGAACGCCGAGCGGGTCGTCGCCAGCGAGAAGCCGATGTCCACCGGGGAGGCGTCCAGATCGTCCTGGACCCGCGACAGCAGGCGTGCCGCCTGGGCCCGCAGCGCGTCACTCGTCTTCCCCGAGAGCAACAGGGGAACCGCACCCGGCACGACGCCTGGCGCCGAGCCGGTTCCCGCATCCGTGG
This sequence comes from Streptosporangium sp. NPDC001681, assembly GCF_040298085.1. Taxonomy (NCBI): domain Bacteria; kingdom Bacillati; phylum Actinomycetota; class Actinomycetes; order Streptosporangiales; family Streptosporangiaceae; genus Streptosporangium; species Streptosporangium sp. NPDC001681. The sequence continues at coordinate 35,033 of NZ_JBEOZN010000095.1, forward strand.
TCGGCGGCACCTGCTCGAGGATCACGTGTGCGTTGGTCCCGCTGATGCCGAACGACGACACCCCGGCCCGCCGCGGCCGTCCGATCTCCGACCACGGGCGGTGCTCGGTGAGCAGCTCCACCGCGCCCTGGTTCCAGTCCACGTGCGACGAGGCCGCGTCCACGTGCAGCGTGCCCGGCAGCACTTCGTGGCGCATCGCCATGACCATCTTGATCACACCGGCGACGCCCGCGGCCGCCTGGGTGTGGCCGATGTTCGACTTGATCGACCCCAGCAGCAGCGGCCGATCCTCTGGCCGATCCTGCCCGTAGGTCGCCAGCAACGCCTGCGCCTCGATCGGGTCACCCAGTCTCGTCCCGGTCCCGTGACCCTCCACCACGTCCACGTCCGCCGGGGCCAGCCCGGCGCCGGCCAGTGCCTGGCGGATCACCCGCTGCTGCGAGGGACCGTTCGGCGCGGTCAACCCGTTGGAGGCGCCGTCCTGGTTCACCGCCGACCCGCGCACCACGGCCAGAACCTGGTGGCCGTTGCGCCGCGCGTCGGACAGGCGTTCCAGCACCAGCATCCCGACCCCCTCGGACCAGCCGACACCGTCGGCGGCCTCGGAGAAGGACTTGCACCGGCCGTCGCCGGCCAGCCCGTCCTGAGCACTGAAGTTGATGAACGCCCCCGGGGTGGCCATCACGGTCACCCCACCGGCCAGCGCCAGCGAGCACTCACCCGAGCGCAGCGCCTGCGCGGCCAGGTGCATCGCCACCAGTGAGGAGGAGCACGCGGTGTCCACCGTCACCGCCGGCCCTTCCAGGCCGAGCGTGTAGGACAGCCGTCCGGACACGACGCTGCCGGCCGTGCCGGTGCCCATGAAGCTCACCACGTCCGGCGGGAACTCGGCGCTCGTCGCGTAGTCGTGGTACATCACCCCGGCGAACACGCCCGTGTGGCTGCCCCGCAGCGAGAGCGGGTCGATCCCGGCCCGCTCGACCGCCTCCCAGGACACCTCAAGAAGGAGCCGCTGCTGCGGGTCCATCGCCAGCGCCTCGCGGGGCGAGATGCCGAAGAAGCCTGGGTCGAAATCCCCCGCGTCGTGCAGGAACCCGCCTTCGCGGACGTAGCTGGTGCCCCGGCGCTCGCGGTCGGGATCGTACAGCGACTCCAGATCCCAGCCACGAGAGGCCGGGAACGCCGAGATCGCGTCCGTACCTTCCGCGACCAGCCGCCACAGATCCTCGGGAGAGGTCACTCCGCCCGGGTACCGGCACGCCATCGACACGATCACCACGGGATCGTCACCGGCCGATGTGACCGGCTGCGCGACCGTCCGCGCGACCGCCGAGCCGCCGTGCTCGCCCAGCAACTCCGCCAGGAGGAAGTCCGCCAGCGCCGTGACGTTCGGGTAGTCGAACACCAACGTCGCGGGCAGGCGCAGGCCGGTGGCCGCGGACAGCCGGTTGCGCACCTCGACGGCTGTCAGCGAGTCGAAGCCCATGCTCTGGAAGCTGCTCAGCGGCTCGATCGCGTCGCCGTCCGCGTGGCCCAGCACCAAGGCGATCTGGTCGCGGGCCAGCTCCAGCAGGGCGGCCGTCCGCTCGCCTGCCCCGAGCGGCGCGATGCGATCGGCGAGTGCGGTCGCCGCTGCGACCGTCGCCTGCCGGCGGGCCGACGACCGGATCAGCCCTTGGAGCAGGAGTGGGACGTCCTGGCCGGTACGGAATGCCGCCAAATCCAGGCGCGCGGGCACCAAGGCCGGTTCGTCGCCCGTGACCGCCACGTCGAACAGCGCCAGACCGTGATCCGGAGACAGCGGGAGCATTCCGCGCCTGGCGAGCCTGCCCATCTCGGCCTCGCTCAGGGCGCTGGTCATGCCACCGGCCTGGGCCCACGGACCCCATCCCAGTGAGAGCCCCGGCAGGCCCTCGGCCCGGCGGCGCCGGGCGAGCGCGTCCAGGAAGGCGTTCGCCGCCGCGTAGTTGGCCTGGCCCGCCGTCCCGAACGTCCCCGCCACCGACGAGAACAGCACGAATGCGGACAGATTCTCGTCTCGGGTCAGCTCGTGGAGATGCCAGGCCGCATCCACCTTGGGGCGGAACACCCTCTCCAGGCTCTGCGACGTCAATGTGCCGATCACACCGTCGTCCAGCACGCCCGCGGTGTGCACCACCGCGGTCAGCGGGTGCTCGGCGGCTATCCCGGCCAGCAGACCGGCGACAGCATCGCGATCCGCCAGATCGCATGCCACGACGATCACGCGAGCGCCGAGCCCGGTAAGCTCCGCCACCAGCTCGCCGGCACCCTCCGCCCGGTCACCGCGACGGCTCACCAGCGTCAGGTGCCTGATGCCGTGCACGGTCACCAGGTGGCGGGCCAGCATGCCGCCCAGGCCGCCGGTGCCGCCGGTGATCAGCACCGTGCCCTCGGGATCCCAGGCCAGGCCCGGTGGCTCAGCGGGCGGGAAGACCCGGGCCAGCCGACCGGCCAGCACGGCACCATCCCGGATCACCAGCTGCGGCTCGGCGGCGGCCAGGGCCGGCGGCAGCGCGGCGATCGAGGCCACCGACGCGCCCACGTGGTCAAGGTCGAGGTCGACCAGTACAAACCGGCCTGGGTGCTCCGCCTCGGCGGCGCGCACGAGCCCCCACACCGTCGCCGCCACCACGTCATCGCCGTCCACCGCGCCCCGGGTGAGGAACGCCAGCCGCGAACCGGCGAACCGCTCGTCGGCGAGCCAGGATCGCATCAGGTCCAGCACGGACGACGCCAGACCGTGCGCGGCCGCCGGCACCCCGTCGCCCGAGCCTCCGGCCACCGGTACCAGCACCGTGCGCGGCACGAGAACACCGCCGTCGTACGCCTCTCCCAGCGACCGCAGATCGGCACCTGTCCCGACAGGACCGCCCATGGCGTCGGCAAGAGCTTCGGCGAGACCCCACTCGTCCGGACCCACTACTGCCAGAGTGCTCGGCGACACCGCGGATACCGGCGAGGCCGGGGCGACCAACGGGACCCAGTTCAGCCGGAACAGGGAATCCCTTCCGATTGCTCGCGAGCCGGTGGCCTGCTCGTCCGAAAGGACTCGCAGGGTCAGCGACCTGATCGAGGCCACGGGACCGCCCGCGCCGGCGATCGCGATCGACATCGCGTCCGGTCCGGCCCAGGACAACCGCACCCGGACCGCCGATGCCCCCGCCGCGTGCAAGGACACGCCCTCCCACGCGAAGGGCACCTTACGCCGGGCGTCCTCGCTCTGGTCGAGGAGCAGGCACAGGTGCAGCACCGCGTCCAGCAGCGCCGGATGCATACCGAACGCCCCCGCCTCGGCCACGTCCTGCTCGGGCAGACCGATTTCGGCGTACATATCCGAGTCGCATCGCCAGGCCGCGGTCAGGCCGCGGAACGCCGGCCCGTAGTCGAAGCCGTCCGCCGCCCGCCCCTCGTAGAAGCCTTCCAACGAGATCGGCGTCGCACCGGCCGGTGGCCACACCGTCGTGTCGAACGGCGGTGCGGTAAGGGGCTCGTCGACTGCCAGGAGACCGCCCGCGTGTCGTGTCCAGGGGCGCTCCTCCTCGCCTTCCGGCCGCGCGTGCACGCTCAGCGGCCGGTGTCCCCTCTCGTCGGGCTCGCCCAGCCGCACCTGTACCTGGACACCACCCTGTTCGGGCAGCGTCAACGGCGCGGCCAGGGTCAGCTCGTCCACTCGCGCGCAGCCGACCTCGTCACCGGCCCGGATCGCCAGTTCCAGGAACGCCGTCGCCGGTACCACCACCCGGCCCGACACCACGTGATCGGCCAGCCACGGCTGGGAACGCACCGACAACCGGCCGGTGAAGAGCACCTCGTCGCCGCCCGCCAGCTCAACGGCGGCTCCCAGCAAGGGATGGTCCGGCGCTCCGAGCCCGGCGTCGGTCACATCGCCGACGCGGGAGAGCGAAGGCCTCGGCCAGAAACGCCGGTGCTGGAAGGCGTAGGTGGGCAGCTCCACCCGGCGGGCGCCGGGGAACACCGCACACCAGTCCACCGGCACCCCGCGTACGTGCAGGGCGGCCAGCGCCGTCATCACCGTGTTCTGCTCGTCCCGGTCCCCGCGCAGCACCGGCACCAGCAGCATGTCCGGATCCGCCACCGCCTCGGCGTCTGTCAGGACGTCCTGCGCCATGGCGGTCAGTACGCCGTCGGGGCCCAGTTCCAGATAGGCCCGCACTCCCTGAGCGTGCAGCGTCCGGACACCGTCGGCGAAGCGGACCGCGCCCCGCACCTGCTCCACCCAATAATCCGGCGAGCACACCTGCTCGGCCGTGGCCGCTTCCCCAGTCAGGGTGGACACCACCGGAATACGCGGCGCGTGGTAGGTCAACCCGCCCGCCACCGCTCGGAAGTCCTCCAGCATCGGATCCATCAACGGCGAATGGAACGCGTGCGACACCCGCAACCGCCGGGTCTTGACCCCACGCTCCTCCAGCGCGGCGGCCACCTCCAGCACCGCCTCCTCGGTGCCGGAGATCACCACCGAGGCCGGACCGTTGACCGCCGCGACCGACACCTCCTTCTCACGCCCGACCAGCAGCTCGGCGACCTCCTCCTCGGAAGCCCGCACCGCGACCATCGCCCCACCGGCAGGTAGCGCCTGCATCAACCGCGCCCGCGCCGCCACCAGCGCACACGCATCCTTCAGGGACAGCACCCCGGCCACATGCGCCGCGGTGATCTCCCCGATCGAGTGGCCTGCCAGCACATTCGGCCGCACTCCCCACGAGGAGACCAGCCGGAACAGCGCCGTCTCCACCGCGAACAGGGCCGGCTGCGCCCACCCCGTCTGATCCAGCGCCTCCGCCTCGGCCGACCCCGGCTCGGCGAACAGCACCTCCCGCAGCGACCCGTCGAGCAGCGGATCCAGCTCGGCGATCACCTCGTCCAACGCCTGCGCGAACACCGGGAACCGGTCATACAGCTCCCGGCCCATCCCGGCCCGCTGGCTGCCCTGACCGGTGAACAGGAACGCGAGCTCCGGCTCCACCCCGGCCACCCCGCGCACCACACCGGCACCGGGGCGCTCGTCGGCCAGCGCACCCAACCCGGCCAGCACACCCTCACGATCAGCCGCGACCACCACC
>NZ_JBEOZN010000096.1:0-40087 GCF_040298085.1 Streptosporangium sp. NPDC001681
GTTTTCGTTTTAGGTGAGTGGTTTCACGCCTTTGGCTCTGCGGCTCTGAGAAGACCGGGACTCCCGCGGGAGTCCCGGTCTTCTCACCTGTGACGGGTCCGTGCCGGAAGGCGGCCCTACGGCTGGGACGCGCGGCGGTGCAGCACGACCCCGAGGCCGCTCGCGGCCAGCAGGACGGCCCCGGCCAGGACCAGGATCACCGCGCCGCCCACGGCCCCGTCGGTCCAGTCCCAGACCGCCTCGGGAACGGCGAGCGTCAACCCGGCCACTCCGCTGACGATCAGCACCCAGGTACGCCGGCGCCCGTACAGCGCCAGGCAGGCCAGCGCGATCACCGCGGTCAGCCAGTACCCCCAGGCCTCCCCGTCCCACAGGACGGGCCACTGCCCGCCGAAGAGCGCGATGGCGGCGCCCATGCCCAGCCCCAGGCCGCCGGGGGCGAGCAGCCCGGCGAGGGCGAGCGCCAGGATGAGCACGCCCAGTGCGACGTAGGCGAGGCCCCAGCCGGCGCCCTCCTGCCTGACGAAGAGGTCCAGCAGGCCGGTCACCGTGAGCAGGGCGAACCCACCGCAGGCCAGCAGGCCGATCGCGGTGGGCAGCAGCACGTAGGCCACCGCCGCGACCACCAGCCCGGCCAGGCCGGCGACGAGTCCCTCGTGGCGGTCGGCGGCGACCCCCGCGCAGAGGGCGGCCGTACCCGAGCCCAGCGCGGCGAGCGTGGCGGCGACCCTGCCCTGTACCGCGGCCGTCCTGCCGGTCGCGGACCGCGCGGCCCGGCCGAGCCCGGTGGCCACCGCCAGCAGCAGGACGGTGACCACGGCGAGCGCCGTGATCTTCGTCGGCTGGGTCATCCGCTCCCAGCCCAGCGCGACGAATGCGGCGGCACCGGCCAGGACGAGTCCCCCGCCGACGTAGGCGAGGATCTCGCTCCATCTGACCCGGTCCCCGGCGCCCCGGTCGCGCAGCGCCTCGCCCACGGCGAGGGTGACCGGCTCCACCTGCTCCGCCTGGAGCTCACCGGACTCCACCAGCCTGGCCAGTGCCCGCCGTATGGCGTCAATGTCGCTCATGTCCGAAATCGTGGCACAACCTGCCCGGAGTAGCACCCTCCGGATTCGTGGGACGGATGCGAAAATGGAATACCACTGTTACTGGAGTGCGATCGTTGCTTTGATGGGCCCATGTCAATTCGTGGCACGTTCCTGGGCATCCTGACCGCCGCCCTGGCGCTCTCCGCGCTGCCGGCACAGAGCGCGTCCGCCGAGCGCGGGTGGGGCGCCCCCGTCCTGGTGGAGAACTTCGACGGCACCCGGGTCGACGGCCGTAGGTGGGTCGTCTACCACTCCCCCAACGCCGAGACCAACCCGCGCACCGGGCGGGCCACGAGCGTGGGCGGCGGCGCCCTGCGGCTCAAGGGCGGCATCGTGGCAGGCAGGGACCTGTCCGGTGGCATCGCGACCCGCTCGGCGCAGCGGTACGGGCGCTGGGAGGTGCGGCTGCGGGCCGAGCGCGGCGCCGGCTACACCCCGGTGGCCCTGCTCTGGCCATCCGACCAGGGCCGTGGGGAGTACGCGGAGATCGACTTCGCCGAGATCATCGATCCGGCCCGCAGATCGGGCGGGATCTTCGTGCACCGCGGCGACGGCCCCCAGGCCCAGCGGCAGATGCGGGCCGACTTCACCCGGTGGCACACGGTCGCGGTCGACTGGCTGCCCGGACGGCTGACGTTCTGGCTGGACGGCGCGAAGGTGTGGGACTACCGGGGGCCGAACGTGCCGAGGGGCCGCTCCATGCACCTGGCGCTGCAGAACGACGTGACGTGCAACGAGTGGTCGCCGTGCCGCAACCGCTCCACTCCGCCGACGGTCAGCATGTACGTGGACTGGGTAAAGATCTACCGGGCCGCCGTTTAGCGCGGCCGGGGCCTTTTCAGAGCAGGCGGATCGCCTTGAGGGCGAGGTGGACCAGCAGGCGATTCTCGCCGTCGGCGAGGTCGCGGCCGGTGAGCCGCTCGGCCTTGGCCAGCCGGTAGTAGAGCGTCTGGCGGTGCACGCCGAGCGCGGTGGCGGTCTCCTGGACGTGACCCGCGCGGTCGAGATAGCTCTCCACGGTCCTGACCAGTTCCGGGTCCCGGGCCAGCCCCGCGACCTCCTCCGCCAGTTCCCGCAGCCCGGCCTGGGACATGCGGGCGAGCAGCCGGTAGACCCCCAGCCCCGACCAGGCGGCGACGGGCCCCAGCGCGGGCACCCGGCCGGCGACGCCGAGCGCGTGCACGGCCTCCCGCCAGCTCCGCCAGGCCTGGGCGGGATCGTCCCGGGTGGCGCCGACACCCACCACCGTGCCGTACATGCCCTGGATCCGGCCCGCCAACTCCCCCGCCTGGCCCGCCGGGACCAGCAGCGCGACCAGCGGCTCGTCCCCGGCGGGGAACGCCGGATCGGCGAGCACGCCGCGCGGGAGCGTCCAGAGGGCGGCGACCCGGTCCGGCGAGCTGCGGGCGGCGATCGCCGCCACCGGACCGCGCAGGTCCAGCCTCGACAGCGCCCAGGAACGCTCCTCGGTGTCGGAGGAGAACAGTCCTCGCAGGCTCGCCCCCATGTCCTGGCGGCTGCGGGCCTCCTGCGCGAGGACCGCGGCGGCCCGGGAGACCAGATCGCCGACCGAGGCCAGGACGTCGTCGCCGAGCGTGCCGTCGTCGAGCAGCCACAGGTAACCGTAGGTCACCTCGCGGTGCCGCAGCGGCACGCACACCCGGGCGAGCACCCCCAGGTCGGCGTCGGCGGGGATGCGCACCGGCCCGTGGGCGCCGGCGATGCCGTATCCCTCGAAGTAGGCCCGCACCTGGTCGGTCGCGCGGCGCCGCAGAATGGACTCCTGGCGCACCATGTCGATGTCACCGCTCTGCGCGGCATAGGCCAGGAGCTGGAACGAGCGGTCCTCCAGGGTGGCGGAGGCACCGAGCCTGGTGGCGATCTCGTCGACTGTCTCCTGTAACACCTCACCATTGTTGTACATGTGTATGAACACTCTTCCCGCCGGTCGTGGCAGATGCACATGATGGTCGGCCTGAGCAGGGTTTTAGGGTGAATACATGCTCGGTTCCCTCCTTCTCGGCGCATCCCGGTTGCCGCTGGTACGGCGCGCGGTCTCCGGCGTACCACTGACACGCAAGGTCGTCGACCGCTTCGTCGCGGGCGAGACGCCCCAGGACGCGGTCGAGGTGATCCGTCGCCTCGCCGCCGCGGGCCTGGCCGTCAGCGTCGACCACCTGGGTGAGGAGACGAAGGACGCCGCTGCCGCCGCCCAGACGGCCAGGGCGTACACCACTCTGCTCAGCCCCCTGGGCGAGCTGGGGCTCGGCGACCGCGCCGAGGTTTCGGTGAAGCTCTCGGCGGTCGGCCAGGCGCTGGGCGCCGACGGTGACAAGATCGCTTTGGAGAACGCGCGGCAGATCTGCGAGGCCGCCCGCGCCTGCGGGGCGAACGTGACCCTCGACATGGAGGACCACACCACCGTCGACTCCACGCTGGAGACGCTGCGGGCCCTGCGCGAGGACTTCCCCTCCGTCGGCGTCGCGGTGCAGTCCTATCTGTTCCGCAGCGAGGCCGACTGCCGCGACCTGGCCTACCAGGGCTCCCGGGTCCGCCTGGTCAAGGGCGCCTACGCCGAACCGGCCTCGGTGGCCCACCGGAACAAGAACGAGGTCGACCGAGCCTACGTGCGCTGCCTGCGCATTCTCATGTCGGGTGCCGGCTACCCGATGGTGGCGACGCACGACGACCGGCTGATCTCCATCACCGAGACGCTCGCCGACCGGTTCGGCCGCTCCCCCGGTGACTACGAGTACCAGATGCTCTACGGAATCAGGACGGACCGGCAGCAGGCCCTGGCGGGCGCCGGCCATGTCATGCGCGTCTACGTCCCCTACGGCGACGACTGGTACGGCTACTTCATGCGCCGGCTGGCCGAGCGTCCGGCGAACATCGCCTTCTTTCTTCGTGCCCTTGGAGGCAAGTGATGGATGCCATCTCCACAGTTCCCGCCCCGATCAACGAGCCGGTGCTCGGCTACGCGCCGGGCAGTGCCGAGCGCACCGCGCTGGAGAACCGCGTCAAGGAGCTGGCCGGGGCCCAGCTGGATCTGACGATGACGATCGGCGGCGAGCAGCGGATGGGCGGCGGCGCCCCGATCGACGTGGTCCAGCCGCACAACCACGCCTCCGTGCTCGGCCGTACGGCCGACGCCACCGCCGGCGACGTGCGCGCGGCGATCGACGCCGCGCTGCGGGCGGCGCCCGCGTGGCGCGCCATGCCGTTCGACGAGCGGGCCGCGATCTTCCTGCGGGCCGCCGACCTGCTGGCCGGCCCCTACCGGCAGACGCTGAACGGCGCGACGATCCTGGGCCAGTCCAAGTCCGCGCAGCAGGCGGAGATCGACTCGGCCTGCGAGCTGATCGACTTCCTGCGCTTCAACGTGGACTTCGCCCGCAGGCTCCTCAGTGACCAGCCGATCTCGTCGTCCGGCGTGTGGAACCGGATGGAGTACCGGCCGCTGGAGGGCTTCGTCCTGGCGATCACCCCGTTCAACTTCACGGCCATCGCCGGGAACCTGCCGTCGGCTCCGGCCCTGATGGGCAACGTGGTCGTCTGGAAGCCCTCCCCCACCCAGCAGTTCGCCGCGCACTTCACCATGCGCCTGCTGGAGGAGGCCGGGCTTCCGCCGGGCGTCATCAACATGGTGACCGGCAACGGCGCCGCCGTCTCCGAGGTCGCGACGACCCACCCCGACCTGGCGGGCATCCACTTCACCGGCTCCACGGCGACCTTCCAGCACCTGTGGTCCACGGTCGGCGCCAACATCACCTCCTACCGGTCCTACCCGCGTCTGGTCGGCGAGACCGGCGGCAAGGACTTCGTGCTGGCCCACCCCTCCGCCGATCCCGGTGTGCTCGCCACCGCGCTGGTCCGCGGCGCCTTCGAGTACCAGGGGCAGAAGTGCTCGGCCGCCTCCCGGGCCTACGTGCCGCGCTCGGTCTGGTCGGTGATCCGCGACGAGCTGGTGGGCACCGCCGAGTCGCTGACCGTCGGCGACGTGGCCGCCGACCTGTCGACCTTCATGGGCGCGGTCATCGACGGGCGGGCGTTCGCCAAGCACAGGGCCGCGATCGACCGGGCCCGCTCGCTCGACTCGATCAACGTGCTGACCGGCTCGTACGACGACTCGACCGGCTACTTCGTGAGGCCGACCATCCTGGAGTCGGCCGATCCCACCGACGAGATCTTCGTCAAGGAGTACTTCGGCCCGATCCTCGGCGTGCACGTCTACGACGACGCGGACTTCGACGCGGTGCTCGACCAGATGGAGGGTGTCTCCCCGTACGCGCTGACCGGCTCGATCATCGCCCAGGACCGCTACGCGATCACCTCGGCGTCGGAGCGGCTGCGCTTCGCGGCGGGCAACCTCTACATCAACGACAAGCCGACCGGCGCGGTCGTCGGCCAGCAGCCCTTCGGCGGGGCCCGCGCCTCGGGCACCAACGACAAGGCCGGGTCGATCCTCAACCTCACCCGCTGGGTCAACGCCCGGACGATCAAGGAGACGTTCGTCCCGCCGACCGACCACCGCTACCCGCACATGGGCTGACATCCGGCGAGCCGGACGCGCCATCCCGGACGGTCGACGGCCTGCCGACGCTTGCCAGGATCCGCTGCCCCGGCCGCCGGAGACGCCCCTCGGCGACAGGTGAGACGCGAAGCGCCCCGATCAGGACGGCCCGAGCGCGAAGAGCACGGCGCCCGGGTCTCGAACATCGAGACCCGGGCGCCGCGTGTTCTCCCCTGTGAGGAAACGGAGCACCGGCGGTAGCCGGTGCGGATATTCGTGACAGGCCCGCAGTCCGGTGGTGACGATGAGCACTACCGGCTTCTGATCCGGCTCGGTCGTGCCACGCGCGGCACCGTCACCTGCTCGTCGCGTTCGACGAGGCGATCACCGGTAGGCGGGCATCCCGGTGATCGCCTCACCGAGTACCAGGGTGTGGATCTCGTGCGTGCCCTCGTAGGTGGAGACCGACTCCAGGTTGGTCATGTGCCGGATCACCGGGTACTCCAGCGTGATCCCGTTCGCGCCGAGACAGCCGCGCGCCTCGCGCGCGACGTCGAGGGCCTGCCGGACGTTGTCCAGCTTGCCGAAGCTCACCTGAGCCGGCACCAGCCTGCCCGCGTCCTTGAGCCGCCCCAGGTGAATCGCCAGCAGGCTCGACCGGTTGACGCTGACCGCCATCTCGGCCAGCTTCCGCTGCACCAGCTGGAAACCGGCCACCGGCTTGCCGAACTGCGTGCGGGAGACGCTGTACTCCACCGCCGCCTCGTAGCACGCCCGTGCCGCGCCGACCGCGCCGAACAGGATCCCGAACCTCGCCTCGTTCAGGCAGGACAGCGGGCCCTTCAGCCCCACGACGCCGGGCAGCACCGCGTCCTCGGGCAGCCGCACGTCCTCCAGCACCAGTTCGGAGGTCACCGAGGCCCGCATGGAGAGCTTCCCGTGCACGTCCCTGGTGCTGAACCCCGGCGTGTCGGTGGGGACCACGAAGCCCCGCACGCCTTCCTCGGCTCGGGCCCACACCACGGCCACATCCGCGATGCCACCGTTGGTGATCCACATCTTGGTCCCGTTGAGAACCCAGTCGGAACCGTCCCGGCGGGCCGTCGTCCGCATGCTGCCGGGGTCGCTGCCGGAGTCCGGCTCGGTCAGCCCGAAGCACCCGATGGCCTCCCCCGCCGCCATCCGCGGCAGCCAGGTCTCCCGCTGCTCCTCCGATCCGTAGGCGCGAATCGGGAACATCGCCAGGGAACCCTGCACGGACACGAAACTGCGCAGGCCGCTGTCACCCGCCTCCACCTCCAGGCAGGCCAGGCCGTAGGAGACCGCGTTGGTACCGGCACAGCCGTAGCCGTCCAGGTGCATGCCGAGCAGCCCCAGGGAGCCGAGTTCCTTGGCGATCTCGCGCGGGAACACCCCACTCTCGTACCAGTCGCCGATCTCCGGCAACACCCGCTCCCTGACGAAACGGCGGACCGTGTCGCGGATCTCCCTCTCCTCGGTGTCGAGCAGCGAGTCGATGTCGAGGAAGTCGTACGGATCAAGTCCGGCGGAACGTTTGTTCACTTCGTGCCTCACCTGTTGCCAAGTCGAAAGGTGTCATCTACCAGGAGCGACGGGACGCGTCGATCCGCGCGACACCTCGGTCGATCACCACGGTCCCGTCCGCCCGGACGGTCTGGAACATCACGTCGGCCCCGTCCAGCCACAGGCGGACCTCCAGAGCCTCCCCGGGGACGACGATGCCGCGGAACCGGCCGCCGATGGCGGTGAGCAGATCCGGATCGCCGCCGCAGGCGGCCGCCACGACGGCCCTGCCGGTGAAGCCGTACGTGCACATCCCGTGCAGGATCGGCCGGTCGAACCCGCCACGGGCCGCGAACGCGGGATCCGAGTGCAGGGGGTTGCGGTCACCGGTCAGGCGGTAGAGCAGCGCCTGTTCCGGACGGGTCTGGTAGCGCACGATCTCGTCCGGAGAACGCGCCGGCCGCTTCCAGTCGTCGGCGGCCCCCCGGGGGCCGCCGAAGCCTCCCGCACCCCGGATGAAGGCGGCCGACCGGGTGGAGAACATCGGCGCGCCGGAGATGGGATCGACCGCGCGGACGCCGGTCCACACGATCGCCCCGCTGCCCTTGTCATGGATCGCCAGCACTTCGGCGGTCAGTCTCGCCCGGCCGGAGACCGCCGTCGGGGCCGCCAGCTCCAGGTGCTGCTCGGCGTGGAGCAGCCGGCTCCTGTCGTACGAACCGATGTCCGGCCTGGACACCCGCTGGCTGAGCAGCGCGCCGAAGGTCGGCAGCACCCGCTGGCGCAGGTTCTCGCTGTTCTCCGTGGTCACCGACAGCTCGGCGCCCGGATCCTGCCCGGCGCCGACCGAGACGGCGTAGAGCAGCGCCTCGTCGGATCCCCACGAGATGTCCACCGGCTCGCTGATCCGGCCGACCGCGTCGAGGTCGAGGGCCATGTCAGGCCCCGTCCAGCTGGGGCAGCCGGGGGTTCTGCACGGACTGGGCCAGCAGCTTGCGGACCGCTCCGTCGATCTCCTCGGCGCGCCACAGCCGGGGAAGCTCCGCGGTGGGGCCGACGTTCCAGCCCTCGTACACGCTGAGCAGTCCTCCGCTGGACCCGAAGACCTGTCCGGTGACGCCGGCGGACCGCTCGCTGCCCAGCCAGGCGACCAGCGGCGAGATGGCGGCCGGGTCGTAGGGGTCGAAGTCCCCCTCGGGCTCGGCCATCAGCCCCTCGGTCATCCGGGTTCGCGCTCCGGGAGCGACCGCGTTGACGGTGATCCCGTACGGAGCGAGTTCCATGGCCGCGATCACGGTGAAGCCGGCGATGCCCGCCTTGGCCGCCCCGTAGTTGGTCTGGCCGATGTTACCGAGCAGGCCGGACGAGGACGAGGTGTTGACCAGGCGCGCGGACGGCTTCTCGCCCGCCTTGGCACGCGCCTTCCAGTACCGGGCGGCGGCGCGGGACGGCGCGAAGGTTCCCTTCAGGTGGACCCTGATGACGTCGTCCCACTCCTCCTCCGTCATGTTGGTCAGCGTGCGGTCACGCACGATGCCGGCGTTGTTCACCAGCACGTCCAAGGTGCCGAACCGGTCGACGGCGGTCTGCACCATGGCCTCGGCCGAGGCCATGTCGGCGATGTCGCCGTGGTCGGCGACGGCCTCGCCTCCCATCGCCTCGATCTCCGCGACGACCGCGTCGGCCGGCGTGCGCGAGCCACCCGCGCCGCCACGCTCGACACCCCGGTCGTTGACGACCACCTTGGCCCCCTGGCGGGCGAACTCCAGCGCGTGGAAGCGGCCGATGCCGTTGCCCGCACCGGTCACGATCACCACGCGTCCCTCACACAACCGCGACATCCGTCCTCCTGTTCACATGTTTCGACAATGGGGTGGCGCCTCAGGCGGCGGCGACCTCTTCCGCGCCGAGCACCAGGACGCCCGCGCTCATGAACGAGCCGCCGTTCCCCAGCACGACGCTGGTCCGCACCCCGTCCACCTGGGCCGCGGCCTCCCCGCGTACCTGGCGTACGGACTCGCAGATGGCGAACATGCCGTACATCCCGGTGTGCGTGTACGCGAGACCACCACCGTTGGTGTTCATCGGAAGCCGCCCGCCGGGGGCCGTGTGCCCCTCCTCGACGAATCCGAAGGACTCCCCGCGGCCCACGAAGCCCAGATCCTCCAGCCCGTACAGCGGGACGTGCGCGAAGGCGTCGTAGATCATCAGGTGGTCCACCTCGGAGTGCGAGACCCCGGCCTCCGCGAACGCCGCGCGGCCGGCATCCCGGAACGCGCGGGACGACGTCAGGTCCGCCATCTGCGAGATGGCCGACGACTCTCCCGCCTCACCGGCCCCCAGCAGGTACACGGGAGGTTTCGGCCCGTCGGCGGCCCGCCGGGCGGAGGTGACCACCACCGCGGCGCCGCCATCGGTGACCAGGCAGCACTCCAGCAGGTGGAGCGGGTAGGAGATCATCTTGGAGGACAGCACGTCGTCGACGGTGATCTCGTCCCGCAGCTTCGCCCGCGGGTTGAGGGCGGCCCACTTCCGCTGGACGACCGGCACCATCGCCAGCTGTTCCGGTGTCATGCCGTACTGCTTCATGTAGCGCAGTACCCCGATGGGGAACGTCGACGGTGCGAAGACCCCGCCGTAGGGCACCTCGAACTGCCCGCGCATCGACTGCGGCGCGGGGGCCCACGGCTGCATGCCGACCCGGGACCTGCCGGACTCGCCGTGGGTGATCAGGACCGTCTCGCAGAGCCCGGCCATGATCGCGGCGGCGGCGTGCCGGACGTGCAGCATGAACGACGTCCCGCCGACCATCGTCCCGTCCAGGTAGGAGGGGTTGATACCCAGGTAGTCGGCGACGTCCAGCGGGCTCTCCCCCGCGCAGGCCACCCCGTCGACGTCCGCGACGGTGAGCCCCGCGTCGCGCAGCGCGGCCAGCCCGGACTCGGCGTGCAGCTGCAGCGCGGACTTGTCGGGGATGCGCCCGAGCTGCTCGGACTCGGCGGCTCCGACGATCGCGACCCTGCCTCGGATGCTCATCGGCCACCGCCCGCCGGCTGGAACTTCGGAACGGCGACGTCACCGTGCTTGTCGAAGACGACCTCGAGATCCATGTCGAGGACAAGGTGCTCCGGGTCGTTGGGAACCCCGACGATGTTGGACATGAGTCTTGGACCCTCCTCGAGCTCCACCACCGCCACGGCGTACGGTCCCTCGTTCTCGAAGCCGGGCGACGGCCGGTGGGCGATCAGGTAGGAGTGCAGCTTGCCCCTGCCGGTGGCGGTGAACCACTCGATGTCCGGCGACGAGCAGAAGGGGCAGACCGAGCGCGGGTAGAGGAACGCCTTACCGCACGGGACGCACCGCGGCAGCCGCAGCTCACCGGCCGCGGCGCCGTCCCAGTAGGGCCGGGTCTCGGGGGTGGGCTTCGGCGCCTGCTTCCCCTCGTTGCGGGCCACGTCAGACCCCCACCCGGACGGCGAGCTGCTCGCGGTGCAGGTCGGAGTCTCCGAAAAGGTGCTGGGAGGCCTTCGCCCTCTTGAAGTAGAGGTGGGCGTCGTGCTCCCAGGTGTAGCCGATCCCACCGAGTACCTGGATCATCTCTCCGGTGATGGCCGTGTAGGCGTCCGAGCAGACCGCCTTCGCCACGGAGGTCGCGATGGGCAGGTCCTCCGCGTCGTCGGCGACCGCGGCCGCCGCGTAGTACGCCGCGGAGCGCGCCGCCTCCAGGTCGAGCAGCATGTCGGCGCACTTGAACTTGATGGCCTGGAAGCTGCCGATGGGGACGCCGAACTGCTCGCGGACCTTGGCGTACTCCACGGCCACCTCCAGGGACCGCGCGGCACCGCCCACCTGCTCGCACGCCAGGCCGGCGGCCGCGATGCCGAGGGTCGCGTCCAGCACCCGCCGGGCGCGGGCTCCCAGGGCGACCGCCCGGCCGCGGGCGTCGGCGAACGTCACCGTCGCCA
The DNA here is from genome assembly GCF_040298085.1 of Streptosporangium sp. NPDC001681. Taxonomy (NCBI): domain Bacteria; kingdom Bacillati; phylum Actinomycetota; class Actinomycetes; order Streptosporangiales; family Streptosporangiaceae; genus Streptosporangium; species Streptosporangium sp. NPDC001681. The sequence continues at coordinate 11,094 of NZ_JBEOZN010000096.1, forward strand.
GCCGCCGTGTCATGTCCAGCACGGGTACGTCCTCGGCGACGACGCCCGCCTCGCGGGTGTCCACGGCGAGCAGCACGGTCTCGCCCTCCTCGCCGCCCGCGACCGAGGCCAGGACGAGGAGCAGGTCCGCCTGGACGCCGTCCATCACGAACGACTTGGTCCCGGTGACGCGCCAGCCCTCGCCGTCGCGTACCGCGCTCACCCGGGGGCGGGTGGCCCGCCAGTCCCCGTCCGCCTCGACGTGGGCCAGGCTCGCGATCGCGTCGCCGGCGGCGATGCGGGGCAGCCACTCGCGGCGCAGTTCCTCGTCGTCGCCGAGCAGCAGGGCGTTGGCCGCCACGACCACGGTGGACAGGTAGGGCGAGCGCAGCAGCACCCGGCCCATCTCCTCCAGCACCACCGACTGCTCGCGGAAGCCGTAGCCCGCGCCGCCGTACTCCTCGGGAATCGCCATCGCGTGCAGTCCGAGGCTCTCCGCCATCAGCTTCCAGAGCCCCGCGTCGTAGGGCTCCTCGGACTCCAACTCCGCCCGCAGCCTGTCGGTGCTCGCGTGCTCGGTGAGCAGGCGACGCACGCCGGTGCGCAGTTCCTCCTGCTCAGCCGTGAATCCAAGCCTCATTGCCGTCTCCTTACGCTTCCTGGTGAGTGTCACGCCGACCTACCGACCACGAGGGCGTCGAGGGCCTCGACCACCGTCCCGTCGACCCGCATCGGGTTGACCTCCACTGAATCCCAGCCGTCACCCCAGCCGAGTGCCGCGTCCGCCAATGCCAGGACCGCCGCGACCACGGCGTCGACATCGCCGGCCGCACGGCCTCGTGCTCCCCGCAGGAGCGCCGCCCCCCGGAGCCCGTCGAGCATCTCGGTGACGTCTCGCGCGCTGACCGGCAGCGGCCGTATCGCCACGTCCGCCAGTACCTCCACCAGCACACCGCCGAACCCGAGGACGAGAACGGGCCCCCAGACGGGGTCGCGGTTGATGCCGACGATCAGCTCGACGCCACCGGGGCGAAAGGGCGCGACGAGCACGCCGTCCAGGCGCGCCTCCGGTACCCGGGCGGTGACCGTGGCCATCAGGCCGGTGTACGCCTCGGCCACCGCGTCGTCACCCTCGACGTCGAGGACGACGCCACCGACATCGGACTTGTGGGCGATGTCCGGCGAGCAGATCTTCAACACCACCCGGCCACCGAGCAGCCGTGCGGCCTCCACCGCGCCCGCCGCGTCCGAGACGAGGCGGTGGGGCATCACCGGGACGCCGTGGCCACCCAGCAACTCCAGCGCCCGTGCCTCCGACAGCGGGCCCTCCGGCAGAGGTGCGGACGACGTCGGCCGGGCGGCGGTCCGCTCCGCCCCGCGCAGCCGCTCCCTGCTGCCCGTGTAGCGCATCGCGTTGGCGACGGCGCGCAACCCGACCTCGACTCCCGGCAACCTGACGAGGCCGAGTTCCGCGAACAGCTCCCGGGCGAAGTCGCTGAGCCCGACACCCACCTCGTCCTGGAGCAGCACCGGGACGTCGAGCCCCTTGACGGTGTCCGCGATCGCCGCGAAGTGGGCGCGGGTGAGGTCGGGGTCGGCGGGTCGCCCGGGGGGCGCGACGAACGCCTGGAACAGCAGCAGGTCGTAGTGCTCCGCCCCGGTCCTGCCCATGATGGCGGCCGCGTCCACCGGCAGGCTCGGGTTCACCGTCGCGTAACCGGTGACATCGAGAGGGTTCTGCACGTGGGAGAAGGCCGGCAGCAGGGAGCGGAGCTCCTCCAGCGCCGCGGATGGCAGCCGCGGCAGGGTCATCCCCTCGTCGGCGGCCTTGTCCGCCACCAGCTCACAGCTTCCGCCGGACGCCGAGACCACGCCGAGGCGGCCACCGCGCGGCCGCACCCCGCGGGAGAGCAGCTCGGTCGTCGCGACGAACTCCTCCATCGAGGAGACCTCGACCACGCCGAGCTCCCGCAGCACCGCGGACGTCACCGCGGCGTCTCCCGCCAGCGCCCCGGTGTGCGACATCGCCGTTCGCCGGGCCACCTCACTGCGCCCGACCGGGAGCACCACGACCGGCCGGTCGAGTTCGAGCGCGCGCTCCGCCAGCGACCGGAAGCCCTCGGCGTCCCTGAACGCCTCGAGGAACAGGCCGATCGCCCCGGTCTCCTCGCTCTCGATGAGATACCGCGCCACATCGGTGGACGAGAGCGTGGCCTCGTTCCCGGTGCCCGCCAGCATGCCGACCCCCACACCCCAGGCTCTGGCCAGGGAGAGCAACGGCTTCATCAGGCCGCCCGACTGCAGGACGAACGAGGCACCGCCGGGGTCGGGCAGGTTCGGCAGCGCGAGGCCGAACGGTACGACCTGGTGCCGCACGTCCACGTACCCGCTGCCGTTCGGCCCCAGCAGGTGGATGCCGGTCTCCTCCACCGCCGCGACGAGCTCGCGCTGTAGCGCTCGGCCGTCGTCCGTCTCCCCGAATCCCGCGGTGAGCACGATGGCGCCGCCGATCCCGTTCGCGGCCGCCTCGCGCAGGATGTCGGGAACGGTGTCGCGCGGGGACATGATGTAGGCCAGGTCGACCGCCTCTCCCAGCGCGCTGAGGGAGGCCGCCGCCGTGACACCGTGCACGGTCGCCCGCGTAGGGCTGACGCAGTGCACCGCGATCCGCGGCGAGTAGCGACGCAGGTTCTCGAAGGCGTTGACCGACCACATGGAACGTTCCGTCGCACCGACGAGGGCGACCGAGCGCGGCCGGAAGAGCGTGCTCAGGTCCGACGTCGCCCGCGCCGCCTCCGACCGCGCGCCACCGGTCACGTTGTCGAGGATCGCCACGCTAGGACGACCTCGGCAGGCCGAGCACCCGTTCGGCGACGATCCGGCGCTGGACCTCGCTCGTTCCCGCGAAGATCGTCTCAGCGCGGCTGGTGAGGAACGTCTTCTGCCAGCGCCCCACCCGGTAGCCGTCGCCCGAGGGACGCACCAGCGCCTCCGCGCCCTCGATGTCGATGGCGATCTCGCCCAGTTTCCGGTGGTACTCGCTCCAGACCAGCTTGGTCAGCGACGCCTCGGCGCCCAGTTCCCCGCCGGAGGCGAGGGTGGCGAGAACCCGCTGGCCGGTGGCCTTCATGACGTGCACCTGACAGTAGGCCCAGGCCAGCTTCTGGCGGATGAGCGGATCGGCGTCCCTGCCGAGTTCCCTGGCCCGCTCGACCAGGGCCTCCCACTCCTTCTCGTACTCCAGGTGCTGGACGGCGGCCACCGCGCCACGCTCGCTGCCGAGGGTGGTCATCGCGGACCGCCACCCGTTGTTGAGACCCCCGATGACGTTGAACAGGGGAGCTCGGGCGCCGTCGATGTACTCCTGGGAGAACGCGTCCTCACCCGACATGGTGATCAGCGGCCGCACCGTGATCCCGTTGTCCTTCATGGGGACGAGCACGTAGGAGATGCCCTTGTGCTTGGGGGCGTGCGGGTCGGTCCGGCACAGCAGGAACAGCGTGTCGGCGAGATGTGCGCGGGATGTCCAGATCTTCTGCCCGGTGATGACGATCTCGTCACCCTCCACGACCCCCTGGGTGGCGACGGCGGCCAGGTCCGAGCCGGCATCGGGCTCGGAGAAACCCTGGCAGTACCTGTCCTCGCCGCTGACGACACGCGGCAGGAAGTACGCCTTCTGCTCAGGGGTGCCGTGCGCGAGGATGGCCGGACCGGCGAGGCGCTCCCCCATCCCCCGGGTCACGCGCGGCATGTCCGCGCGTGCGAACTCCTCGGCGAGGACGGCCATCTCCAGGTCGTCCAGTCCACGGCCGCCGTACTCCACGGGCCAGTGCGGACAGACCAACCCGGCTTCCAGCGACGCCTTCTCCCAGGCGAGGAAGTCCTCGTAGAGCGGCGACTCAGGGTTCCGCCAGGCTTCGCGTTCCAGCTCGTACTCGCCCATCGACGCGAGTGCCGGCCGCCGATGCTCACTCAACCACTGTCGCAGTTCGGCGCGGAAGTCCTCGAGCCGTTTATCGCCGAAGTCGGTCGTCATCCAATCCTCCTCAGCACAGACGCTCACACAGCGATGGTGTGGAATCCCTCGAACATTCGAGGCGTTGAATATCCAGAATCGTACCGGCCAGTTGGTATGATGTCGAGAACTTTCTCCTCGACCGCCCAGGGAGCCCCCCGATGCTCGCCGCATTCGCGCACGCCACGTCGGCCGACGACCCCGTCAGTGCCCTGTCCGTCGGAGAGCGCCCCGAACCGGTACCGCCGGACGGCTGGGTGCCGATCACGGTGCGGGCCGCCTCGCTCAACCACCACGACGTGTGGACGCTGCGCGGCGCCGTCACTCCGGCAGGAGGCCTTCCCTGCGTACTGGGCACCGACGCGGCCGGAGTGGACGACGACGGCAACGAGTACGTGATCCACGCAGTCCTCGGCGACCCCGCGCGCGGCCGTGGTGACGAGACCCTCGACCCGGAACGGTCCGTGCTCTCGGACGCGGGGTACGGGACCCTGGCCGCGCGGATCGTCGTCCCGCGCCGCAACCTGGTCCCGAAACCCGCCGCGCTCTCCTGGGCCGAGGCGGCCTGCCTGCCCACCGCGTGGCTGACCGCCTACCGCATGCTGTTCACCAAGGCTCGGGCGCGGCCCGGTGACCGGGTGCTGGTGCAGGGCGCCGGAGGCGGGGTGGCCACGGCCGCGATCCTGCTGGCCCGCGCCGCGGGACTGTGGGTGCGCGTGGTCACGCGGGACCCCGCCAAGGCCGGACGAGCCGCCGAGCTCGGCGCGCACGAGGTCGTCATGTCCGGGGCGCGGCTGCCGTCCGACTGCGACGTCGTCCTCGACACCGTGGGGCAGGCCACCTGGAAGTCCTCTCTCGCCGCGGTACGCCCGGGCGGCACCGTGGTGCTCTCCGGCGCGACCACCGGCTTCGACGCGCCGACCAACCTGGCCCGGCTCTTCTCCCGGCAGATCAACGTGCTCGGCTCGACGATGGGCACCCGGACCGAACTCGATGACCTCATCGGGTTCCTCGTCGCCGGCGGCGTCCGGCCGCTGGTGGACTCGGTGGCGCCGCTTGACTCGGCTCGTGAGCAGTTCTCCCGGCTGCTCTCCGGCCAGGTGTTCGGCAAGGTCGTGGTCGAGCCATGAGCTACGTTCAGGTCAGCCGCCGGGGTTCGGCGTTGTGGGCACGCCTGGACCGGCCGGAGCGGGCGAACGCCCTCGGCCCTGAGATCGTCGCCGGGCTGACCCGGTGGCTCGCCGACGGAGCGGCCGACCCGGCGGTGCGGACCCTGGTCGTCACCGGAACCGGCAGGGCGTTCTGCCCCGGAGCCGACGTCCGGGCCTCCGCCGCCCTGCGGGACGCGGACTCCCGCCTGGCCTTCCTGGAGAGCGGACGCGATCTGATGGCGGCGATCGAGGAGTCACCGCTGCCGGTGATCGCCGCGGTGAACGGGGCCGCGTTCGCCGGCGGGCTGGAGCTGGTCCTCGCGTGCGACCTCGTGATCGCGTCACAGGACGCGGTCTTCGGGGACCTGCACCTGCCACACGGGCGAATCCCGGCCTGGGGCGGCTCCGCGCGGCTGGTCCGCGCGGTGGGAGCCGCGCGCGCGGCCCGGATGCTGCTCCTCGGCGAACGGTTCAGCGCCGCCGAGATGACCGAGTTCGGCCTGGTGAGCCGGACGGTTCAGGGAAGCCTGCTGGTGCAGACCGCCGACGAGGCGGCACGGGTGCTGGCCGGATACGACCGGACCACCGTGGCGGAGATGACCGCGCTCATCCGGTCGGTCCGCCGGCAGACACCGCCGGAGGCGCTCCAAACCGAGTGGGCGCACTTCCAGCGGCACTTCACCGGCCACGGCGACCCCGGAGCCGTCACGATCCGTCGCTGAGCGACCGGGCCGCGGTCACTCCCGGTGCTGCTCGCGCGTCACGGCGCGGCCGGTCAGAAAGGACAGCGCGAGCAGCCCGACCACGGCAAGGCAGACGAGTCCGGAGACACCCAGGGCCTGCCGTGCTCCGACCAGGTTGGCGAACCAGCCGAAGATCGGCGCCCCCGCCGGGACCCAGACGAAGAAGGCGATCACGTACAGCGCCATCATGCGCCCCTGGACGTTCGCGGGTGAGCGCAGTTGCAGCGCCGAGATGGCCGAGGTGCCGAACACCTGCATCGTCACACCCGCGACGAACAGCCCGGCGGCCAGGATGAGCCCTGACGGGAGCGTGGACACCAGCACCGTCACCGCGGCGAAGAGCGCCGACCAGGCGAGCAGGGTCCGGTTGGTCGGCTCGGACCTCAGCGACGCCGCCAGCCCCGCCCCCACGATGCCGCCAGCCCCGATCATCGCCGTCAACGCGCCGAAGCTCCCCGCCGCGTCCTTCTCCGTGGAGTCCACCAGCAGCGGGATGGCCAGTTGCAGGTGGGTCATGCCGATGCCGAGCATCAGCCCTCCCAGCAGCGGCACGAGATAGGCCGGCGCGCGCAGGTCCGCGAGACCCCGGCGACCGCCCGCGGGCTCCTCCGCCTCCGCCTTCTCACCACCGGGCAGCGGGCGCACCCTCACCAGCGCGAGGCAGGAGACCAGGCCGAACAGCGCGACGACGGCGAACACCGCGGCGGTGCCGGAGAAGGCGATGACGCCGCCGGCCAGGGCGGGCCCGGCGACGCGCGCGAGCTGGAAGACGGCGCCGTTCAGCCCGACCGCCGCGGCCAGGAACCGGTACGGGACGAGCTGCCGGGGGTAGGCCAGCCGCACGGGCGCGTCCAGCGCTCCCGGAACGCCCAGCAGGACGGCGAAGACGTAGGCGATCGGCAGCGTCACGGCGTCACCGGCGATCAGCACCGCGAGGACGACACTGGCCAGCACGACGACGCTCTGCGTCATCAGCATGATCCGGCGCTTGTCGAACCGGTCGCCGAGCGCGCCGCCGCTCAGCCCCAGCAGGATCATCGAGATGTACTGCAGGCCGGTCACCACGCCGACCGCCACGCCGTCACCACCGGAGATCTGGACGACGAGCCACACGTGGGCGGTGCGGTGCATCCACATCGCGCCGTTGCCCAGCACCTGGGCGAGGACGAACCAGCGATAGCTCACCACGGCGAGTGCCTGGAAAGGGGACCTGCGTCCGGCCATCACGACGCCCGGCGCCACGGCGGCACGCACCGTACCGCGCCGGCAGGGGCGCCGGCCGTCACCGCGATCCGCATCGCGCTCACTCCCCGGCCGGCGGCTGGTTCCACCCGTCGGCGAACACGACGTCCTCCGCCGGCGAGACCTGCTCGGGCGCCGGCCCGTCGACCGCGCGCGGGTCCGTCACCAGATCCGAGGTCATCCGCGTGCAGGCGACCGGCGCGACGGCGTGGCACCTTCCCAGTCCTCGTCCGGCACCGCTGATGATGGCCACCCGGCCCGCGCACGTGCTCACTGACGCACCGTCCTCTTCTTCGCCGATCCCCACCACATATGCCGGTCCTGGAGTCCGCGGGCGATGATGCCGAGCTGGATCTCCGACGTCCCCTCCACCACGGTCAGGTTCCGCGCGTCGCGGTAGAACCGTTCCGCCGGGTGTCCGGCGACGCTTCCCGCGGCACCGAAGATCTGCGTGGCCAACCCGGACACCCGTACCGCGCACTCGGTGGCGTGCAGTTTCGCCACGGCCAGTTGCCCGGCCGAATCCGGCCCGCTGTCGCCGCTCTCCACCAGGGCCGCGGCCCGGTAGGTCAGCAGCCTGGCCGCCTCGACATCGGCGGCCGCTCGGGCCAGTTCCCACTGGATCCCCTGTTGCCGGATCAGCGCCACCCCGTTGACCTGGCGCGTTTCCGCGTAGCGCACCGCGTGCATCAGGGCCGCCTCGGCGAGGCCGAGCCCGCGCGCGGCGACGACGGGGCGCATGGTCGCCAGCGAGCGCAGCAAAGGGCCGAGCCCGGTGATACCCGGCAGCATGGCGTCGCCGGGGACGCGCACGCGGTCGAGTCCGATGTCCCCCAGGCTCATTCCCCGGACCGACGAGCGGGGATGGAGCCGGAGGCTCAGCCCCGGGACGTCCCGGTCCACGATGAAGGCGCGCAGCGCGTCCGGCCGTCGTTCGGCGGGGTCGGCCGTGGTCGCGACCACCACGTACCAGTCGGCCTCCTCCGCGCCGGAGACCCAGCTCTTGTGACCCGAGAGCAGCCAGCCGTCGCCGTCCGGCTCGGCGCGGGTGGACACACCCAGCACATCGCTACCGGCCTGCGGCTCGGACATGCAGAACGAGCCTCTGCTCCGGCCCCGCCCCAGGGGGATCAACCGCTCCCGCCGCTGCTCCGGCGTCCCCCCAAGGAGCAGGGGCGCCGCGGGCAACCGGGACAGCAGCAGCATCAGGGCCGCCGCGCTCGAGTACTGCGCCATCACCTCGGTGGCGTGAGTGAGCGCGACGACCCCCCGGGGGGCGTGGCCGTCGGGACCGCCGAGCTCGGGCGGCAGGCTGAGAGCCAGCAGCCCTTCCGCGGCGAATCTCCGGTGGACGTCCTCGGGGTAAAGGCCGTCGGCGTCGATCTCGGCGGCCCGTGGTCGGACCGCGTCCACGGCGATCTCATGAAGGCGGTCACGGAAGGAGCCGAAGTCTTGGAACATCATCACCCGTCCTTAGATACCGACCAGATGGTATGATCGGGTGCACATCCCCGTCAACGTCCGGGTCGTGAGCGGCCGGGCGGCCGTCAGGCCGAGAAGGAGACCATCATGACCGTGGCCCCCCAGCAGAGTGGCGTGCTCCGCGGCATCGCCGTCGCGGTCCAGGACACCGCCGCCGCCGAGAGGCTGCTGGGCCGCGTGACGGACCTCCCGGTCACCGTCAGGGACGGCGCCCGCTGGACCGCACTGGACGCGGGTGGGGTCACCGTGGCCCTGACCGTGGCCGAGGAGTTGCCCGGCGGCGCGACGGTGAGCCTCAACGTCAAGGTCGCCGATGTCGCGGCCGCGCACGACCTGCTGATCGCCGCCGGCGCGCTGTCCGTCATGGCGCCGGCCCTGACCGCGCACGAGGAACGGGCCGCGGTCCGGCTCGGCGACTCCGTGGTGCTCTCGATCTACCGGTCGCTCCCCCGGCAGGCCTGACCGGCGGGCCCGGGGCCGGGTCGCTCCCGGCCCGCACCGGCCTCGGCCTCAGGAGTCCCGAGGCACCCAGCTCTCGGTGGACACCCCGTTCCGATCGAGTCGCGCCAGGCGGCCGAGCGTCTCGAGATGGACGAGGTGCGACATGGTCTCCGCGACGGCGGCCCGGACCATCGCGGAACCGAACCGCTCCAGGGGCCGTGACCAGCCGATGCGCCGCGTCACCTGCCAACCGGACACCCCGGGGTCCGCGCGGACCACCGACTCCACCTCGTCGAGGCGCAGGTCGTGGTGGCCGGCCAGGAAGCCGGTCCTCTCGCGCAGTCCGGAGAACCGGTTCTCATGCCCCGGCAGCACCTCCTCGACGTCGAGCGCGGCCACCTTTCGCAGGGAGGCCAGGAAGTCCCCCAGGACGTCCGACTCCTCGGCCGGGTGCACACCGACACCCGGCGTGATCCGCGGCAGCACGTGATCACCGGAGAACAGCAGCCGGTGCCCGGTGTCGTACAGGCAGAGATGCCCCTGCGTGTGACCGGGGGTCCACACCGCCCGCACCGACCATCCGGGCAGATCCAGCATCGCCCCGTCGGGCACTCCCGTGACCGGAGCGGTCCAGGACTCCTCGGATGAGGGGGCGCTGGCGGCCAGCATCTCCTCGACCCGCGCCGAAGGCACGCCCCAGCGGGGATAGGTGGCCTCGAGCGCTCGCCGGAAGTTCAGCGGGCCGCTCCTGCCGCCCCGCAGCCGTCCCGCCTCCAGCTCGTGCACCAGCACGCCGGCCCCCGACGCGCCCGCCACCCGGTAGGCGAGGCCGAGATGGTCGGGATGGGCATGGGTGACGACCACCTTGCGCACCTCGTCAAGACGCCGTCCCAGGAAGGTCAGTCCGTCTCGCAGGCTCCGCCAGGACTCCTCGCTGTCCCAGCCCGCGTCCACGAGCGCGATGCCACCGCCCGCCAGTTCGAGGACATAGACGTTGACCGCCTGGAGCGAGGCGATCGGTATCGCGACCGGTATCGACCACAGGCCGGGACGGATCTCAACCGGTCGCCAGTCGATCGGCCGCCGAGCCGCCGAGGCCAGATCGGCCTCAGTCGACACTGAGGTACCGCCCACCGAGAAAGACCAGCGGCATCTCTCCGGTCCCCGTCTCAAGGTGCGTCACCCTGCCGACGGCGATGCTGTGGTCGCCCGCCTGGTACTCGGCCTCCAGGTCGCATTCCACCCAGGCGACCACGTTCTCCAACCGCGGCGCGCCGTTGCCCGCCGCCGCCCAGGAGAGTCCGCGGAACTTGTCGGGCTGCTTGCTCGCGAAGGCCGCGCAGACGTCCTCCTGGCCGGCCGCGAGGACGTTCACGCAGAAACGCCTCGCCATCCGGATCTTGGGCCAGCTCGTGGAGCTCTCACCGGGGCAGAAAGCTATCAGCGGGGGATTCATGGACACGGAGGTGAACGTGCCGATCGCCAGTCCGACCGGCTGCCCGTCCGGCCCGATACCGGCGACCACCGCGACACTGGTCGGCACGTTTCCCAGCACCCGCCGGAAGTGCGTTCCCGGGATCGTCGCGGACGCGCCGGAGGATCCGGCCTGGCGCGACGATCCGGTCATCGGAACAGTCGTCATGCCGACTCCTTGATGTCGTTCGCCCCGGAGGACCGGGACGCGTCCGAGGCGACAAGCGCCGCGCGCTGGACCTTTCCTGCCTCGCTCCGGGGCAGCGCGTCCACGAAGGCCACCTGCCGCACGCTCTTGAAGTGGGCGAGCCGCTCACGGCACCAGGCGATCAGCTCGTCGGCCATCGCCGTTCCCACCGCCGTTCCCGCCGTGGGGACGACGAACGCCCTGGGCACCTCGCCGAGGCGATCGTCCGCCACGCCGACCACCGCGACGTCGGCCACCGCGGGATGCCGGCGTAGGACCGCCTCCAGTTCCCCCGGCCACACCTGGAAACCTCCGGTCTTGATGACCTCCCTGCTACGCCCCACGAGATACAGCACCCGGTCGGCGTCGACGTAGCCGATGTCGCCGGACCGGACCCAGCCGTTCTCCACGAGCGAGGCCTCGTCACCGTCCGCGTCGACGTAGCCCTTGGTGCGCGTGGACCTGACCCAGATCTCGCCCTGTTCCCCGGCCTCCCGGGAGGCGCCGCCCTCGTCCCGGATCTCAAGCTCGACACCGTCGTAGATCCGGCCGACCGACCCCGGCTTCCAGCGCCCCTCACGAACGTCCCGGGCATTCCACCCCGCGACGTGGCCGAGCTCGGCCGAACCGTAGTTGGACATCACGATGACGCCGAACCTCTGCTCGAACAGGGCCTTCAGCTCGGGGTCCAGCCGCTGCCCCGCGACGAGCACCTTGCGTACCGAGGAGATGTCCAGCTGCTCGGCGGTGTGCGTCAGGTCGTACACCATGGTCGGCAGCAGGAACAGATTGTCGACGCGGTAGCGCGGCACCAGCCGCGCGATCCGGTCGACGGAGAATCGCTCGACCAGCAGCACCGCCCTGCCGACGTGCCAGCCGAACAGCAGGGACTGGATGCCGCCGCCGTGGAAGAGCGGCAGCAGCACCAGGTTCGGCGGCACGGACTCGTCCGCCGGCGCGTACAGCCCCTCCTCCGGCTGCCGCCCCCCCTTCTGCGCCCGGGCGAGGGTCGACATCGAGGCGTACGTGCCGGAGTGGGTGACGGCCACGGCCTTCGGCATTCCGGTGGAACCACCGGTGAACAGCAGCAGTCCCTCGTCCTCGTCGGCCGGCTCGGGGGCCCTGACCGGCGGCGAGTCGCTCTCGGCGGAACCACGAGCCGCCTCCCCCGCCGTCCGGACCACGTCAAGGGAGAGCACCGGGACGCCGACGCCGTCTTCGGGGAGCCTCGCCGGGTCGGCGACCACCATGCCGGGCCCGGTCTTGGCGATGCACGATCGGACCTCGTCGGAGTTGTAGAGCCCGCTCATCGGGACCGGAACGAGACCGGCCTTCCAGCAGCCGGCGAGACCGAAGACCAGCTCGGGGCTGTTGGCGAGGTAGAGGCCCACCCGGCTGCCCGGCGTCGATCCATGCTCGACGAGGGCGTGGGCGACCGCCGAGGCGGCCTGGTCGATCTGCCGGTACGTCCAGGTCCGGCCATCCTCATGAATGAGTCCGATGCGGTGTGGCGACCTGCTCGCCCGCGCCTCCAGGTCGTGTACGAGGTTACGCCTCAACTGTCCTCCTCGGCTGTTGGCACGGTGGCCGAACATCGTGATTCCGTTCTCCCGGCGGATCGGCCGCGCCCATCGCGCCTGCCCTCGGGGCCCCTCCGGCGCTTCGGGTGAGCCGCGGCCCACTTCCGGCGCCCATTATTTTGATACCGACTAGTCGGAATATTACTGCGTGCCGGACTCGCTGTCCACCTTCTCCACCTTTGGCCGAGTGGCCCACTCGACCAGCAGGTCCAGCGCCTCCACCTGGTCTCCGCGGACCCACAGCGGGTTCACCTCGACAGCCCGCAACTCGGGGCCGAGGGCGGTCGCGAGTCGCTGCACTCCGTGCACGGCGGCCGCCACCCTTGCCAGGTCGGCGGGCGCCGAACCGCGAAAGCCGCCGAGCAGCCGCGAGACGCGCAGCTCCGACAGCAGGCCCGGGATGTCCCGCTCAGGCACTGGAAGCGGCCTGACCACGACGTCCTCCAGCAACTCGGCCAGCACCCCGCCGGACCCCACGGTCAGCAGCGGACCCCAGTTCGGATCGTTGATCACGCTGACCAGCAGTTCCACGCCCGCCGGACGCATCGGGGCGACCAGCGCTCCGTCCAGCGCCGCGCCCGGTAGCCGGCTCGCCACCTCGGCCAGCATCTTCTCGAAGGCGGACCGCACGGCATCGGAATCGCGGAGATCGAGCACCACACCCCCCACATCGGATTTGTGGGGTACGTCCTCACTGATCACCTTGAGCACCACGGGGAAGCCCAGCTCGGCGGCCGCCTCCGCGGCCTCGTCGGCCGTGCGGGCCAGGCGGCTGGGGGGTACCGGCACTCCGTACTCGACCAGAAGCCTCTCCGGCTCGAAAGCGGCGGCGCCCGCGGTGCCGCCGGTCACCGGCGCGGCGGGGCTCCGGTCCCGCAGCGCGCGCGGCAGCAGCTCCGCGTACCTGGCGGACCTGTCGAGCGCGGTCATCCCCGCCGCGATCCCCGGCAGGATGACCAGGTCGTTCTCACGGACGATCTCCAGCGCGAACGGGCTCAACGCGAAGACCGCACCGGTCTGGAGCACCACCGGTACCGGACTGTCCCTGATCGCCTGGGCGAGCCGCCCGAACCGGGCCCGAACCACGTCCTCGTCCGGTCCAGGCGCCGCCGGCAGCACCACGGACTGCAGGATCGTCACGTCGTAGTCGTCGGCGCCGTGCTCCGCCACCAGTCGTGTCGCGGTGAAGGGAAGGTCGGCCGCCTTGACCACGAACCCCGTCACATCCAGGGGGTTCTGGACGTCGGCGAAGGCGGGCATCTCCTCGACCAGCGCCTTGGCCAGGGGACCGGCGAAGGGAGGCAGCGTGAAGTCCAGCGGCTCGGCCGCGTCGGCGATCAGTTCGCACGCTCCCCCCGACGCGGCGACGACGGCGAGCCGGCGTCCACGCAGCCCCCGGGGGTGGCGGCCGAGCAGTGCCGCCGTCGCCACCAGGTCCTCTATCGAACGCACCGGGACGACACCAAGGTCCTCCAGGGCCGCCACCGTGGAGGCGTGGTCGCCCACCAGGGCCCCGGTGTGCGACAGGGCCGCCTCGCGTCCCAGTGACGAGCTGCCGACGTGCAGTGCGACGATCGGCTTGCCCCGCTCCGCCGCCCGCAGCGCGGCCGCCCTGAACGCCGCGGGGTCGCGCACCGACTCCAGGAACACCGCGATGACATCCGTGGCCTCGTCGTCGACGAGGTGGTCGATCACGTCGGTGGCGGTGATCACCGCCTCGTTCCCGGTGGTGGCGAGCAGGCTCAGGCCCGTGCCCCAGCTCCGCGCCAGGCTGAGCACGTGGGTGGCCAACCCTCCGGACTGCATGACGACCCCCACGCGGCCGGTCGGCAGACCGTCCGGAACCGGCAGGCCGAACAGCCGCACTCCGTCCGTGGCGTTCACGAACCCGCTGACGTTCGGGCCGAGCAACCGGGCGCCCCCGGCCGCGCAGAGCTCCACCAGACGTCGCTGTCGTTCCGCGCCCTTGGGGCCCGCCTCACCGAGACCGGCCGAGAGCACGACGAAGTCCCCGGTACCGGCCGCCAGCGCCTGCTCGACGAGGTCCGCCACGTGGTCCGGTCCGACCATGACGAAGGCGAGGTCGACCGGCTCGTCCAGCGCGTCCAGGCTCGGCACGGTCCGTCGCCCGTGCACCATGCCGCGTCGCGGGTTCACCAGGACGACGTCGTCGAGTCCCGCCGAGAGGTCCGTGCCCGCGAGAACGAGCCGGGTCCAGCCGGAGGACTCGCTCGCACCGATCAACGCCACCCGCCGTGGCGCGAAGAAACCGCCGAGGTCACGCGTCGGCGCCGCGGTCGATACATCCTTGGTAGCGCTCATTCCGCTCTTCCTTCGAATCAGTGGATTCCCCGTTTTAGTACCGTCCGGTCGGTATGCTCTTCCGGTCGAAGAGGGCTCCCGGGAGAGGTTCCCCGCTCGCCGGGGCCGACCGGGTCGCGCGGCTCCGTCGTTCCGCAGGCGGGAGACTCGGGGGAACGAGAGCCGCACCGACCAGGTGGGCAGCCACGGCGAATGTGATCTCCGTGCTGCGAGGCACCGTCCGCCCTCAGACGCTGGCCAGACCGGCGAACCGCGGCATGACCTCTTTCGCGAACAGCTTGACGGACTCGACCGTTCGTTCGTGCGACGTCCCGAGCCAGTACGGCCGGGCGATGATGTGGTTCACACCGGTCTCCTCCAGGCGCGCGATGCGCTCGGCCACGAAGTCGGGGTCACCCACCATGAACAGGTTCTCCCACATGTACTCGAACTTTTCCTTCTGAAAGGCGAGCTGCGGGTACTCGGCGTAGTTGAAGTACTCCCGCTCGACGTTCGATCGCACGGTGTCCCTGGCCAGCTGCGTGGTGGGGGCGCAGAACACGTTCACGATCATCGGGTACTCGCGGCCCTCACGCGACTTGCCGGCCTTGGCCAATGCGTCGTCGTGATTGGCCATGGCCTTCACATGCCAGCCGGGCTTCGGCGAGTTACCCGGAATGATCCAGGCGTCGCCCAGCTCCGCGGCCTTCCGCACCGAGATCGGGCCTCCGGCCCCGACCCAGATCGGCGGACCTCCCTGCTGGAACGGCTTCACGCAGATGCTGTCGTGGACGCTGTAGAACTCGCCGTCGAAGTCCACCCTTTCGCCGGTCCACAGCGCGCGGATCAACCGGATCTGCTCGTGCATCTTCCGGAAACGGTTGGGCTTGTCGATGTTCATGGCGGCGAACTCGTTGTTCCGGTAGCCCGCCCCCACCCCCAGGACCAGCCTTCCCCCGGCCATGTGGTCGAGGGTCGCGAACTCCTCCGCGATGTGCACAGCGTGGTAGGCGGGCAGGATCACCAGGCTGGTCCCGACGGTCATGTTGCCGGAGTGCTGGATCAGTTTCGCGACGACCGAGATGGTCTGCGGTGTCTGCAGGTTCGCGAGAAAGTGGTTGATGGCGAAGATCGAGTCAAACCCCTGCTCGGCGGCCAGCTCGGTCAGGTCCCACAGCTCGTAGAGCCGCTGGCGCAGGTCGTCCTCCGGCAGGTACTGATGCGACGCCAAGATGCCGAACTTCATTATCGCTCCTGTTCCGGCGTGCCCGCTGACGCCGTTTCCGCTCGCTGTGCGGCCCTGAAGGCACGGACCTGCTCCGGGGTGGGCAGGCTGACGAACTCGACCTGGATCTGATCCGGGTCCTCGCACATGAACATGGTGATCGGACCGTAGTTGTCCAGGACGCTGGTCGCCGGGGGGTGGTAGCAGTCCACCCCCATGCCGACCAGACGGTCGTACACGTCCTGGATCTCGTCGGCCGGTACCGGGAAACATATGGAGAAGACGCCCGGGTCTCCCGGCCGCTTGGGGTGGGAGTCCTCCGGCACCGGCAGGTCCCACTGGATCAGCTCCAGCTGCCCGATCTTCGTCGGCCCCTGGAAGTACACCGCCCTGCCCCCGGCGCCCGGAGGTGTCCGCAGCCGCTTGTGCATCGTCTCGTTGCCCACCCGCATGTCCAAGGTCATGCGCAGCCCGAGCCCGTCGCGATAGAACGGGATGGACTTCTCAAGATCGCGAACACTGACCGCGATGTGGTGGATCTCGCCGACCATCGGCAACTCTCCTTCGATAGTGGACGTCAGCCGAGCTTTCCTCCGAGCCGGAACCTCGGCGCGACCGCGGCGTCCCGGTCCCTGAGCGCCTGGGCAAGGCCCTTGTCCCGCCGCTCCTTGACGAAGTTGTACTCGCCCTCCGCCAGCGAAAGGTTCGTGGCCCAAGCGTGCCCGATCCAGTTGCCCACCTCGCCGACGCCCTTGCCGCGAGCCTCCATGGCGATGCGCATCATCGACTTGCCGATCATCAGGCCGTCCAGCGGCATGAACGAGATGGCCGTGACGTACTCGTCGACGGCGGCGTCCAGCTCCTCTCTGGGCACCACCTGGTTGACGAAGCCGATGCGCTCCCCCTCCTCCGCGGTGAGGGGCCGCATCGTCAGCATGATCTCCTTCATCTTCTTCAGCCCCAGGTTCTCGATCCACAGGTACATGTCCTGCGGGGCGGAGCCGAGGTAGCGGAAGGCCGGATGGGTGAACTGGGCGTCCGGCGAGGCGACGATCATGTCGGCACCCAGTGCGATCTTCATGTGGCCGCCGTAGCAGTAACCGTGCACCTGGCAGATCGTCGCCTTCAGGCAGTTCGTGACCTTGTTTCCAAGGCTCTCGGAAAGGAGGTTCCTGTCCGGGAGAATGCGCTGGCGCTGCGCCGGACGCCCCGCCCGCTCGCCCTTCTTGTTCTTGCCGTAGCCGATGTAGTAGCCCAGCTCGGCGGCGTCCGCACCGGAGCCGAAGCAGTCGCCGTTGCCCTTGAAGACGATCGTCTTAACGTCGTCGTCCACCTCGGCCTCCCGGATCAGGTCGCCGACCCTCTCGAAAGCCGCCACCGGGATGCCGTTCAGCTTCTCCGGGACATTGAAGATGATGTAGGCGACCGCCTTCTCCGGGTCCTTCTCGTACAGCACCGAGTTCTCGATGGCCTTCTCGTCGATCGCCATGCCTTCGGCGTCCCACTGAGAGGCCAGGAGTTCGTACTCGCTCTTCTTCATCAAACTCTCCAGGAACTGGGAATGGGCCGACCGTCAGACCGAGGTGAGCTGGGGAATCACCTTCGCGGCGAAGGTCTCCATCGACTCGATGGCACGCCTGCGGTCAAGTGAGGGAATGTGGAACCAGCCGATGTAGTGGGTGACACCCAGTTCGTCCCGGATCCGGCCGAGGGTGTCGACCACCCGGTCCACCGACCCGAAGGTGCCGCCGTGGGTCAGGGTCTTCTCCACGGTGAGCAGACCGATGTTCCGCTGAACCTTGTCGTAGTACGCCCGCTCCGACTCGATCGCCTCGTCGGAGCCGGGAATCACCTTGCCGACGCTGCGGTAGTAGTTCAGCGCGGCCCCTGCCGCCGCCTGCAGACCGTCCGCACTCCCGCCGACCCACACCTGCTGCATGAAGGGGAGGTCGAAACCGCCGCTCTCGTGCCCGCCTTCGACGAGCGCCTCACGGTAGGAGTCGTAGTTCTCCTTGATCCGCTGCATGGGCGTGAAGCTGGACGACACGATGATGTGGTCGCCGGCCAGCCCGCGCTGCCGGAAGGTCTCCGGTGACGACGTGCCGTGCAGGATCGGCGGCCCTCCCGGAGTCACGGGCTTCGGGAAGACGTTCATGTCGCTGTACTGGAAGTGCTTGCCCTCGTACGACCAGTTCTCCTGAGTCCACGCCAGCTTCAGGATGTCGACGATCTCCGCGTACAGCTCCTTGTTGGCGTCGCGGTCCTTGCCGAAACCTCGGAACTCGCTCGGCTGGTAGCCGCGTCCGATGCCGAGCACGAGACGGCCGTCGGACAGGATGTCAAGCAGCGCGGCGTCCTCGGCGATGCGAAGCGGGTCGTGCAGTGGGACGACGACCACTGCGGTGCCAATGGTGATGTTGCGCGTCCGCTCGGCGATCGCCGTGCCCAGCATCAGCGGATTACCGAGGATCCCGTAGCGCGAGAAATGGTGCTCCGCCAGCCAGCACGAGTCGAATCCCAGTTCGTCGGCGATCTGGATTTCCTCGATGGTGTCTCGCAGCACCTGCGCGTCGTCTCCGTCACCCTCGGCCGGAAACAGATTCATCACGCCAAATTTCATGCTTCAACCCCCTCGTTACATTCCGACCAGTAGGTATGCTACGTGTATCGAACTGAGATCGTCAAGGTGCCGGATGTCTGGACTCCCGGTACTTCCCCGGCGGACGCATCAGCGTTCGGGGACCGTTCCACGGCCTCCACCGAACGGCGTCAACGCCGAGGTCAGCAGCATCACAGGGCATCCTCAGAGGCGCGGTCGTCCGAGCGCGCCCCCAGGTTCTCCGCCTACGACGGACACCCCGGGCCCGGCGAGTAACCGGGCACGCGACGGTGCCCGTTTTCTCACACCGACCGGTCGGGACGTTACTGGCTGGAAGAAGCCCCGCTCGTCGGCGAGATCAGTCCTCCGAGGACCAGCTCGGAGAGCTGGTCGGCCACTTCGGAGACGGCCAGCAGGCCGTCAGGGCGGTACCAGTTGTACGCCGAGGTCAGCATGCCCAGGACTCCGAAGCTGGCGATACGTGGTTGCAGGGCCGAGTTGAAAACCCCTTCTTCGATACCTTGACGGATCACCAACTCGTACATCGCGTCGAGCTCGTCGCGCTTTTTCTTTATCGCGGCGAAGCGTTCCTCGGTAAGGAAGCGGCGCTCCTGAGTAAACACGGTGACATGGGCGCGGAACTGGTCGATGGCGACCAATGACTCAAGGATGAGCTGCCGCAACCGTTCGACCGGGGTCTCGAATGACTCAAGAATGCGACGGCAGTTCCGGAGCCGGTCGTCGATGTATTCCTCCTGTATCTGCTGAAGGATCTCCTCCTTACCGGAGAAGTGATGATACAAGGCCCCCTTGGTCAGGTTGGCCTCCTTCACGATGTCCTCCACGGACGTCGCGTGGTAACCGCCGACCTCGAACAGCTTCAGTGCACTTGCCAGCAGCGCCCGCCGCGTCTCCGCGGGAGAATAGGTGCCCCGGGGGCCACCTCGTGATGCGGTACGTGCCATGGTTCTCGTCCCCCTTACCTAGAACGGTTTCTCAGTGGTTATCTGCCACACAGGGTAGGGCGTCCGCCGTCACAGTGCGCGAGGTCAGGAGAGGAGCATCGAGTCGGTTTTCTCCGAGGATTCCCGTAGCACCCGCTTGAGCACCTTTCCCGAGGGATTACGGGGGAGCTTGTCCACGAAAGCCACGGATTTCGGCGTTTTGAAGGACGCGAGACGTTCACGGCAGTAGCCGAGCAGATCGTCCTCCGCCAGCGTCGCGCCGGCCTTCAGCACGACGTACGCCTTCGGCACCTCCTGCCAGCGCGGATGCGGCACACCGATCACCGCCGTCTCGGACACGAGAGGATGAGTGTAGATCACCCGCTCGATCTCCTGGCTCGCGACGTTCTCCCCGCCGGAACGGATCATGTCCTTGAGCCGATCCGTGATGTAGAGGAAACCGTCCTCGTCCACCATTCCGACGTCACCCGTGTGGAACCAGCCACCCCGCCACGCCTGAGCGGTCAGCTCCTCGTCACCCCAGTAGCCGGGCGTCACCTTCGGGCCGCGGAGCACCACCTCACCCTGAACACCCGGACCGGCGTCGTTCTCGTTCTCATCGACCACCCGATACTCCACGAAGGGCACGGCCGTGCCGACGGAACCACGCTTCGACACGACGTGTGCGACGTCCATGTAGGCGATGGAGCTGCACGCCTCCGTCATGCCGTAGGCCTGGACCAGGCGGGTCGTCGGCAACATCTCCCGGACCTCGCGGTACAGCTCTCCGGCGGCCGCGCCGAAGACGATCCACTTGAGCGAGGAGAGGTCCCGCGAGCCGTCCGAGGCCGACCGCAGGCTGTGCAGAATCGCCTGCACGAAGATACCACCGGTGACCTGGTGCTCCTCGATGAGCCTGAGTGCCAGTGGCGCGTCGAACTTTCGCATTATCACCAGCGCCCCGCCGTTGAAGAGCGCGCCGACGCCGGGTGAGTCCCAGGCCGCGACGTGGTACAGCGGGGACGAGATGAGGAGCCGGTCGGCCGAGGAGAGCCCGAGCTCGCTCGTCTGGGCGATGACGTTCAGCGCGGCCATGCCGTGCGTGATGATCACGCCCTTTGGACGGCTGGTGGTTCCCGAGGTGTACATGATCCGTTGCGGGTCGTCGAAGGCGACCTCCGCCGACGGGACCTCCCGGCCCGAGTAGTCCGCCAGCACCTGGGCGAAGAGCGACCAGCCGGGAGAACCACAACCGTCCCCGTCGAGCTGCACCGACGCCCGCAGGCGCAGATCCTCGCAGATCTCGTGCATGACCTCCACGAACTCGGTCTCACAGATCACCGCGACCGCTCCCGAGTCGCGAACCAGGAACTCGAGCTCCACCCGCTGGAGCCGGTAGTTCAGCGGGACCGCGATGGCCCCGAGCCGGTAAACGGCCAGCACCGCGCAGACGTACTCCGGCGAGTTCATGCCGAGTACGGCGACCCGGTCGCCCTTCCCGACACCGCGTTCGGCGAGGAACGCGGCGGTGGCGTGGACCGAGTCGGCGAGACGCCCGTACGTCCAGACGTCCTCATCGGTGATGAGCGCGGGCTCCGCCTCCCTGCGTACCCTCTGAAGATCGACCAGTCGCCCAAAGTTCATCGCGGTCATTAAATTCGGACCTCTCCTATCGATTTCCGGAGGACTTCAGAAGTTTCGCCAACTGGCACCTCCGCCAGCGCGGGGATGACCTCCTCGCCGAGCAGCCGGATCGAGCGCAGCACGTCGGTCTGGGGCATCCCGGTCCACTGCAGCCGGAGCACCACGTCGGTGTAGCCGATCTCCGCGTAGCGGCTCAGCCTCTCGATGACGTCCTCGGGTGAGCCGATCACGGCATGCCCGCTGATCAGGTCGTCCAGCGAGGCACCGTGCTTCCAGCCGCGGTAGTTCTCGTACTGCTCCGCGAGGAAGGCGCCGGCCGCGTCGACGGCGGCCTGTCGTGTCGGGGCGACACAACCCTCTCGCAGCAGCGGGTAGTCACGGTCGAGGGAGCGCCCGTGCTGGACCAGTGCCTCCCGGAACATCGCCATCCGCTCGGCCACCTCCTCGACCGTTCCGTTGGGGGCGACGGCCCAGGCGGCGTCGAGTCTGGCCACCCGGCGCATGCCCACCGGGCCGAAGGCCCCCAGCCAGAGCGGCGGCCCCGAGGGCTCGACCGGTTTCAGCAGCACCCGGGCGCCGTCCAGTTCGCCGAAGGAGCCCGACCTGGTGACCGGCTCCCCCGACCACAGGGCTCGGAGGACCTCGACGTACTCCTCCATCCGTTTGAACCGCTCCTCCAGGGGGATCCCGAACGCGCGGAACTCCACGCTGCGGTAGCCCGCGCCGAGTCCGAGGATCAGACGACCTCCGGAGAGCTGGTCGATGGTCGCGAACTCCTCGGCGAGCGCCAGCGGGTTGTGCAGCGGCAGCAGGTAGACGCCGAATCCCAGCCGGATCCGCTCGGTGCGCGCGGCCAGGTAGGCCACCGTCGACAGTGGTTGCAGGAACTGCGAGCGGGTCAGGTAATGGTGCCCGAGCAGGATGGTGTCGAGGCCCATCTCCTCGGCCAGCGCCACCTGCTCCATCGTGTCGCGCAGCCCCTCGCGGACCGATGCCTCGGGCGTGTAGTGCGCGGAGAGTGACATCCCGACCCGGATGCGACGGGTGGGTCTCGTCTCGGTCATCGTCGTTCCTCCTCGTCGGTCCGTGCCGTTCGCACGGCCGCGTCTGCCTGTGTCATGCGGGCGCCTGGCCGGCGAAACGGCGCAGAGCCGATTCGACCCCGAGTGCCACCCGCTCCCCCTCGTCGGCCGCGGCGAGCCGCCCCACGAGTTCCTTGGTGGCGCGTACCGCCCCGTCCGGATGACCGGAGAGCAGGCCGGCGACCCGCACCGTCTCCTCGTCGTGCTCCGAGACCGGGACGACCGAGGTCACCAGCCCGTCCGCCATCGCCCGGCGCGCGTCGAACCGCTCCCCGGTCACCGCCCACTCCAGCACCGCGCGGCGCGTCATGACGGAGAGCAGTTCCGGGATCACGGTGGCGGGCGGCATGCCGAGCCTGACCTCCGGAAGCCCGAAACGGCTGTCGTCCGCCGCTATCACCAGGTCGCAGCGGGTCAGCAGGGCGCAGCCGAATCCGAGAACCAGGCCCGCCGGAGCGGCCACGGTCACCTGTGGCAGTGCGCTGATCGCCGCGAGCAGCCGTCGGCCATGCCGGAAGAACGACGCCAGCGCCTCGGGACCGGCACCGGCCAGCCGCTCGAAGTCGGTGACGTCCCATCCGGCGCAGAACGGCCGGCCAGCGGCCCGGAGCACCACGACGCCGATCTCCGGCCGGGATGCCAGCCATTCCAGGGCGGCGACCAGTTCGTCGCAGACCTCCTGTCCGATGGCGTTGCGCCGCTCGGGCCGGGACCAGGTCACCGTCGCCACCGGGCCGTCGGCCACCGAAGCGACGAACCGGCTCTCGGGCCGGCCCTCGGGCGCGGTCAGGGCGCTCATGCCTGGGACGAGGCGGGCAGGAACGCCTCGCCCCGGTCGTTCTCCAGCGCGAAGTGACATCGCGCGTGGTCACCACCCGGGACCTCGACCCACGGGACCTGACCGGCCGTGCAGATCTGCTCGGCGCGGGGGCAGCGCGGGGCGAACCGGCATCCCGTCCAGTCCTCGGTGATCCTGGGAGCGGCCCCGTCGATCGCCTTGATCTCGCCGCCGTCCCAGCTCGGGATGGCCGCCAGCAGGGCCCGCGTGTAGGGGTGCCGGGGACGGTGGACGACGTCCTTCGCCGTGCCCATCTCCACGATCTGACCGGCGTACATCACCGCTATCCGGTTACAGATCTCGCTCGCCAGCATGAGGTCGTGGGTCACGAACACCGTGCCCATCCCGGATCCGGCCGTCAGCGAGCCGAGCAGGCCGACGACCTCCGCCTGGGTGGTCACATCCAGCGCCGAGGTGCACTCGTCGGTGATCAGCACCTCCGGCTCCGTGACCACCGCGAGTGCGATGGCGATCCGCTGGCGCATTCCCCCGGAGAGCTGATGGGGGAAGGAGTCGAGCACCCGATCCACCTCGGTGAAGCCCATCCGGCTGATCACATGAGCGATCCGCGCGTCCCGTTCCTCGGGGGAGAGCTTCGGCAGGTGGGTGCGGACCACCTCACGGAGCTGGCGCCGTACCCTCATCAGGGGGTTGAGCGAGGACGACGCCCCCTGGAAGACCATTCCGACATGACGTCCGCGGACCTTGTCGACGTTCTGCCTTCCCGGCGCCTGGACCTGCTCACCCAGCACGACGACCTCGCCTGAGGCCACCGAGACATTGCGGTCCAGCAAGCCCAGGACGCTCCGCACCGTGGTCGTCTTGCCGCTGCCCGACTCCCCGATGAGACCGAGGATCTCTCCCCCTTCGAGGGTCAGGTCCACGGCGTCCACCAGCACCTGCGTGCCTCGGGCGGTCGCCGCCTCAATGGTGAGATCACGGAGTTCGAGAACCGTACCCATGTCAGTACCTCCGCTTCTTCGGGTCGAGCCAGGAGCGCATGGCGTCACCGAGCAGGTTCACCAGCAGTACGACGATCGTGATCGCCAGGCCGGGGAAGGCCGCGACCCACCAGGCGTGCGAGAGCTGGTCGCGCCCGTCCGCGAGCATCGCGCCCCAGCTGATCTGCGGTGACACCACGCCCAGACCAAGGAAGCTGAGCGCGCTCTCCGCCAGGATCACCGTTCCTATCTGCAGGGTGGTGAGGACGAGAACGGTGCCGGCGAGGTTGGGCAGCATGTGCCGGAGCAGGATCCGCAGGGTCGGCACACCGGCGCAGCGCAGGCCGAGTACGAACGGACGCTCCCGTAGCGACAGCGTCTCGGCGCGGACCACCCGGGCGTACTGCGCCCAGCCGATCAGAGCCAGTACGAGGATCAGAACGGCGAGAGAACGTCCGCGGCTGGCGATGATCGCGATGGCCAGCAGGATGAACGGCAGGGCGAGCTGCGCCTCGACGAACCGGGAGATCACCGCGTCGGCCGCTCCCCGGTAGAACCCGCTCACCAGTCCGGCCAGCGTGCCGGGGATGGCCCCGGCCAGCATGCCGACGATCGCGATGACGAAGGTGAGCTGGCCGCCGTGGACGATCCGGGACAGGACGTCACGCCCGAGGTGATCGGTGCCCAGCGGATGCGACCAGTTGCCGCCGTCCATCCAGACCGGTGGCTGGAGCGCGTCTCCGAGTGTCTGCAGCGCCGGGTCCGGCAGCGGCAGCAGCGGTGCGGCGAGGCAGATGAGACCGATCACCGCCAACGGCAGCCCGAAGGCCAGCACGGAGCCCGTACCGCGGGCCCGCGCCACCGAGGGCTTCCGCGTGGTCCGCGGGGACTTCTGGATCGTGTTGATCGTGGTCATGCGACACCGTCCCGAATTCGCGGGTCCAGGACGCCGTAGAGGAGGTCGACGATCAGGTTCACGACCACGAACACCGCGGCTCCAAAGACCACGATCGCCTGGATCAGGGAGAAGTCCCTCGTCTGAACCGCCTGGGTGGCAAGGGTGCCGAGTCCGGGCCAGGCGAAGACGAACTCGACCGTGATCGCCCCGGAGAGCAGGGTTCCCGCCTGAAGGGCGATGATCGTGATCACCGGGAGCGAGGCGTTCTGGAGGGCGTGGATCAGCACGATCCGCCACCAGGGAATGCCGCGGGCCTGGGCGGCGGAGAGAAACGCCTCGCCCAGTACCTCGGACATGCTCGATCTGGTGAGACGCGCGATCTGTGCCATCGGTAACGTGGACAGTGTCACGGCGGGCAGGATCAGCGAGCTGAACCCGGTGGACTGCCCGGCGGGTAGCCAGCCGAGGCTCACCGCGAACAGCAGGATCAGCATCAGACCGAGCCAGAACAGCGGGATCGACTGGCCTATCAGCGCCACGGCCGAGGCCAGCCGGTCCGCCAGCCGGCCTTCCCGCAGCGCGGCCCAGATACCCAGGGGCACGCCGAAGAGCACTGCGATGAACATCGCGGCCGCCGCCAGCTGGATCGACGCCGGCAGCCGGCTCTGGATGAGCTCCAGGTTGCTGGAGCCGTATCGGAGCGAGTCGCCCAGGTTCCCGGTCACGAGGTCCCCCAGAAAGTGGAGGTACTGGACGGAGAGCGGCCGGTCAAGACCGAGCTGGGCGTTGAGCTGGGCGACCTGCTCGGCGCTGGCGAGATCACCGAGCATCTCCCTCACCGGGTTGCCGGTACCACGGGCGAGGAAGAAGGCGACGGACACCGCGATGATCAGGGTGGCGATACCCTGCACCGCCTTGCCCGCGAGGAACCTAATCACGTCGGCCTCTCAAAGAACGGGGGTGGGAGATCGATGACCGTCACCGGGGATCGAGTCGTCTGACACATGAGCCTGCTCCGCCGAGTTCACCGTCTGCCTGCCGGGAATCGCCGCCAGTAGCCTGCGGGTGTACTCGTGCGCGGGACGGTCGAAGACCTCCGCGGTGACCCCGTGCTCGACGACCTGGCCGCGCAGCATCACGTGCACCTGATCGCAGACGGCGCGCACCACGGCGAGGTCGTGACTGATGAACAGGATCGCCAGTCCCTCGGTGCGACGCAGCTCTAGGAGCAGCCGGAGGATCTGCGCCTGGACCGACACGTCGAGAGCCGACGTCGGTTCGTCGGCGAGCAGCAGGCTCGGGCGGAGCAGCAGAGCGCGGGCGATCGAGACTCGCTGTGCCTGGCCACCACTCATCTGATGAGGCAGCCTGTCGAGCAGGTCGGCGGTCAACCCGACCTTGGCGAGCAGTTCCTCGTCCGTCACCCAGGCGGTCCGCGCGGAATGGATGCCGCGCAGCTCCCGCAGCCCACGACGCACGCTCTGGCGGGGGTCGAGAGAGCCGTGCGGATCCTGCAGGATCACCTGGATCTCCGCCCTGGCGCTCCGCGAGAGCCGCTTGCCGACCTCGATGCCGGAGACCGTGACCTTACCGGTGGAGATCTTCCCCAGGCCGGCGACCGCCATCGCCAGCGAGGTCTTCCCCGATCCCGACTCGCCGACGACTCCGACGATCTCGCCGGCGCCGACGCCGAGTGAGACGTCGTCGACCGCGACGACGGGATGGCCTCTGCGGCCCCGAGCGCGGTGCACGACGGACAGGCGGTCGACGTCGAGTATGCGTCGTTCCTCAGTCATCCGGACCTCCCTTGACGGACAGCGCCTGTGACAGAAAACGGTTCCCCGAGAAGGTGAGAACCCGATGGTGAGCGCGGGCACCGACTCCCGACGGGCATGGAATCGCCACTCCGGCTCAGGTCGGTGATCTCAAACTCACGGTATGGATAACGGCCGGTCGGTATGTTCACCGTAGTGAAGCCGATCTGGACGGTCAAGACATTCCTTATACAAGAAGACATATGTCCCATCAATCACTTACCTATCAGTCGATCGTGGGACAAAGTCGTACAGCGGATCGTCTGCGGCTGGGCGCCCGAACGGGAGTCTGCCCATCTCCTTCCCAGTAGGGCGCGGTGGCCGGATCCACTCTCGACCAGTCAAAGACCAGGGTTCGCGCCAGAATCCCCCACCGGCCGCTCCGCCACGCGAAGGTGGGGGTCCTCCGCCGTTTCGGCGGAAGACCCCCGGTGCCCCGAATCAGCTGTCAAGCGTGACCTCGTACATCGAGGGGACCGCGTCGAGCGCGGACTTGAACCCCTTGACCTTGTCGGTCATGCCGTAGGAGATCACCTGGTCGTAGAGCACCGCGTTGCAGGCGTCGGAGTCCAGGACCTTCTTCTCGACCCGGTCGTAGACCTGGTCACTCGCCTCCTGCTCCTTCGCCGAGAGCGCCTCCGCGGTCAGAGCGTCATAGCCCGCCGGGTCGGTGCAGTACTTCACCGCCGCGTTCTTCCCGGTGAAGAAGGCGATGAACGAGTCCGGGTGGGCGAAGACGGGGAAGTTCTGCACCATGTACATCGAGTAGTTCCCGGTGTTGCGCTCCTTGCGGAGCGCGGCGTTCTCCATCGGAACCTGCTCGACCTGGAAGCCCACCGCCTCCAGCATCGCCGAGACCGCCTCGCCGACCTGCTTGTCCTTCGGGTAGAAACCCGTCGTGTACAGGTACCGGAGCCTGGGCGTCCCGCCACTGGCGCCGACCAGCGCCTTCGCCTTGGCCTGGTCGTACTTCTGGTAGCCGATCTCGGGCTTCTCCGGAAGCAGGTCTCCGATGAAGTAGGGCGACTTCCGTGCTCCGACGTCTCCGAAGAGCGTCTTGACGATGGCGTCGTAGTCGATCGCCGCCTGCACGGCCTTCCGGAGGTTCGGATCCTTCAGCGTGCCGTCATTCGAGTTCATGCTGAGCGCCATCTTGTAAAGGGACGGCGCGGAGAGAACATTGGTGCCGGGTGCGCTGTCGACTTCCTCGATGAGCTCGTTCGGGAGGTCGGAGACCAGGTCGGCGCCACCGCTCTGCAGCAGTGCGGCGCGGGTGGACGCGTCCGCGGCCCACGAGTAGGTGATTCCCTCCAGCTTGGGCGCACCCCGCCAGTAACCCTTGAACGCCTTGACCGAGAATTTCTGGCCGGCCTGGAGCGAATCGAACTCAAAGGGCCCGGTACCGATCGGCTTGTTCCCGAAATTGTCCCCGGTCACCTCCGCGTAGTACTTCGGCGGCAGGCCCATCGCGGTGGTCAGCACCTTCGGCATCGCGATGTAGGGAACGTTCGTCGTCACCAGCAGCGAGCCATCCGGTTCGGCCTTCACGTCCGTGACCCGCGCGTAGTACGGGGCGAAACCGCTTTTCGGCTCGTCCCGATACTTTTCGATGGTGAAAGCGGCCGCTGTAGCGTTCCACTCCTCGCCATTGTGGAACTTCACACCCTCCCGGACCTTGAATCGCCACTCGGTCGGCGAGACCCGTTCCCAGGAGGTGAGCAGACCGGAGTCGTTCGGCTCCAGCGTCTCCTTGTCGAAACCGACCAACGGGTCGAATACCGGCCCCACGATGCGCAGGGTGCTGTAGAGCGCGAGTGCCGGGTTGAAAGTAGCCGGCTCCGCCGGGAGCACCACTCTCAGTGGGTGCGCGCCGGAGGCGGAACCGCCGGTCGCCTGACCAGAGCTGGTCCCCGCTGAACTCGAACACGCGGTCAACATGATGACCGCCATGGACAGGACTGACAGTAGACGTACCTGCCGTGTACAACGCCGAAGAGATCGCATGGCGCTCCTGTAGAACGACTCGCTGGGGGGAGAGAGAAGGACGTGCGCGTCTACCGCGTGATTCGCGGAGACGTTGGGTCGCGGAGCGTTCTCCACTACGCGACTTCAGTTCCAACCGGTCGGGATGTAACCGTAGCCGCGTGATCTAGATCATGTCAACGACAAGGGATCGTTACCCACCGTTAACATTGCCGGAAGAATGAACCGGTGTACGACCCGGGGCGAAAAGCCGTCGTGACCTGGCCGCCACCGGAGAATCGCCGGAGATCTCCGGCCGGAGGCGTGAGCGTCCGGCCCGGTCGGGCGCGCTCAGCCG
Source organism: Streptosporangium sp. NPDC001681 (assembly GCF_040298085.1). Taxonomy (NCBI): domain Bacteria; kingdom Bacillati; phylum Actinomycetota; class Actinomycetes; order Streptosporangiales; family Streptosporangiaceae; genus Streptosporangium; species Streptosporangium sp. NPDC001681. Next base: position 39,993 of record NZ_JBEOZN010000096.1, read on the forward strand.
CATCGGCTGAGTCCTGTCGGCCTCGGCCAGCGGCCTGACCTGCTCCGCCTCCTCCTCCAGCCGGTCCTGCCGCAGGGCCACGGCCGCCTCGGCGG